>JAUSDJ010000022.1 GCA_030650795.1 Actinomycetota bacterium | reverse complement strand
CTAGGAGCGTGTCGGAGAATTTCTCTCCGCTCTGACTGAAAACTCTGGTGTAGTGGAATCATGAACACACCGACGCGAGGCGAGACCGCACCGCCTGAACAGGCCCCGCTGCTCACCGTGGAGGCACAGCCGGCGGCGCCCCGCGTGCCTCCGCGCGGGGCGAGCCCCACGAAGGTGTTCCGGGCGTGGAGTCCGGAGCAAGCCGCGTTGCTGCCGGCGTCGAAGCGGGACCACCTGGGGGAGGGGCATCTCGCGGTCTTCCTGCTGGACCTGCTGCCGGCGTTGACCCTGCAGCCGATCCTGGACGCCTATCCCGAGGATCGAGGCCAGCCCCCGTATGATCCGCGCATGATGACCGTGCTGCTCCTCTACGCCTACAGCCAGGGGATCACGGGCTCGCGGCAGATCGAGCGCCGGTGCCGGGAAGATCTGGGCTTCATGTATCTCACGGCGGATGCCTGTCCGGACCACGACACGATCTGCGCGTTTCGCCGCGCGCACCTGCCGGCGTTCCAGGGGCTGTTTCTGGAGACCTTGCGGATCGCCCAGGAAGCGGGCGTCTTGACGGTGGGGCGCATCGCGCTGGACGGGACGAAGATCGAGGCCAATGCCTCGAAGCACAAGGCGATGAGCTACGCGCGGATGCCGGACCGGCACGCGGCGCTCGCGGCGGAAGTCCGGCGGCTGCTCGCGGAGGCGGAGGCGTTGGATCGGGCCGAGGATCAGCGGTATGGGCGCGGGCGGCGCGGCGACGAGCTGCCGGCCGCGTTGCAGGATCCGGCGACACGCCGGCAGCGGTTGCGGGAGGCCAAAGCGCGGCTGGAGGCGGAGCGCAAGCGCGAGCTGGCGGCGCAGAAGCAGGCGCAGGTCGCGCAGATCGCGCAAGCGACGCAGGCGCTCGAAGCCGAGGCCCGGGCGCAGGCGCGGGCCGCCGGGCAGCCGAATCCCGACGCCGCGCGGCCGGCGCCCAAGGCCCAGCGCAACTTCACGGACCCGGAATCGCGGATCATGAAGACGGCCGACGGGTTTCAGCAGTGCTACAACGCGCAGGCGGCGGTGACGGTGGACACGCAGTTGATCGTCGCCGCCGACGTGGTCCAGGCGGCGAACGACAAGCAACAACTGCAACCGCTGGTCGCGCAGGTGATTGCGAATGTGGGCATCGCGGCCGGGGTGATCGCGGACAGTGGGTATTTCTCCGAGGCCAATGTGCAGGCCTTGGAGCAACGGCCGAGCGACCCGATCGAGGCCCACATTGCCGTGGAGCGGCAACGGCACGGCGCGCCGCCGACGGGGCCCCCCCGGGGGCGCATCCCGAAGGCGCTCAGCCCCGCCGACCGGATGCGCCGGCGGCTGCGGACCAAACGCGGCCACGCGATCTACGCCCAGCGGAAGATTACGGTGGAACCCGTCTTCGGCCAGATCAAGGGCCGCGGCTTTCGCCGCTTCTCGCTGCGGGGCACGGACCGGGTCACGGGCGAGTTCCACTTGGTGTGCGCCGTCCACAACCTCGTCAAACTGTGGCGGACGGCCAGCGCGGCCGTGCGGCGTTGGAGTGCCGCGCGTGAGGTTGCCTATGCGTAAACCGCAGCGCGGGCATGGGCTCGAACCGGCTCGGTGCCGATCCACGATCCCGCAACCCCCCGCTGGTTCCGTCTGGGCGCAGTTCGCGCTCATTTCTCCGACACGCTCCTAG
>JAUSDJ010000021.1 GCA_030650795.1 Actinomycetota bacterium | reverse complement strand
CGAAATTCCATACTGTCGCGCGACCGCCCCATGGGACTGACCAGCGAGCACTGCTTCCACGATGACCCGGTTCTTCGACATCCCCGCAGGGTTAACGAAGACGCGGGACAGGGGTTAACTAAGTCGTGAAACACCGCACCTCCGGGCGCACTTTTTGTGAGGGAATGTCAGCTACTGAGCCCGAGGTTCAGATGCTGACAGCAGTGTTGACAGCAGTCCTGGACCGAACCCGATCATGGCGCCGAGGCGACCGAAGGATGGCTCCACCCCTGGATGACCCGCAGGGGTTGGGGAATCGCGCCCCCGACTTGCCCGGCTGGACTTCGGGGCTACTCGTCCTCACCAAATAGTAACTCGGAGGTCGACTCAGCGGCCTTCGCCTCAGCCTTGTCCTGTCGCTGCGCATACTGCCGAAGCTGCTTCTCCGCCTCCGCAATGGGCGTCATCTTGAGACCCTTGGCAGTGTGCATAGTCGAGCCCCGGCTCTCGAGACCCGACTCGACCCGTTCGACCGGCCATCCGCCGAGGTTGTTGGGCAACTCGGGGGCGCTCGTGAAGACACGGACATGCGGGTATCAGACTCGCTTGAAGTAGGCCTGAAAAACCGTGTCGACGCCGGGGGTGTCGCCGGCCTAGGTGGTCGGCGTGTCGACGAAGAACTGCATGCCGGCCGACTCCGCCCCGATCTCGTGCAGCTCCTTCTGATGAGCGAGCACGTAGGCGATGTTGAGCACGGCAAGGGCCTTTGGCGTGCGCCGCATCGACATCGACTCGATGTGCTCGGGCGTGTGCGGCAGTCCGCCGAGGGCGAACGTGGTCTCCCGGGTGTCGGCGTAGGAGACCGACTCCGCGAAGCCGCGGCCGAGGTCGGTTCCGTCGGGCGCGGTGATGACCACCGCCCCCTCGGCGTACTGGGCACCGTTGGCGAAGAACCCGGACTGCGCCTGATCGACGATCGGGATCATGAGGAACTCTCGGATGTCCTCGGGCACCGTCTCGTCCAGCGTGAAGCGCCACGAGTTCGGGTACCACGTATTCGTGACGAAGTAGCGGGTCGGATTTGGGGAGTGATCCGCCCGTACCCAGTCGGCGATCACCAGTGTGCCGTGCACCAGTGAGGTTGAGCAGTCGGCCGCCATGTACGTCCCCTTGACGGGGACGCTCATCGTGGGCGGAGGCGTGGGACCGGTCTGCTGGTAGAAGGCGCTCATCGCGTTGCGGTGGGGGGAGAAGACCGTCACCTGCCGGTCGCCGGAGAGCTGAGCCATGAACCAGTCCCACCCAACCGGCTCGGGGTCCGTCGAGTACTTCGCCGCGCGCATGACGCTGCTGCGGCCCGCGCCCGACAGTTGGCCCCACTGGTGGTCGAACCAGAACGCCCCGCTCGTGAGCTCGACCGTCCGGCCGTCGAGCGTCAGCGTGCTGCACGACGGGTCGAGCACTAGGTTGGGGATGGAGTAGTACAGGGAGCCGGTCCCGTCGATCGATGGCATGCATCCGCCCTCTCCCTGCAGGAGGGTCTCCTTGCCGGAAGTGAAGGTGATGTCCAGTCCCAGTTCGACTCCCGACTCGCCGCCCCGGTCGATTCCCCAGCCCTTGATGGTCACCGGGAACATCCCCTCGGTGCGGTGGCACCGGATCTCGTTGCGACCGAGGTGGTAGACGAAGGGCTCCCGCTCCACGCGCACGAGCCCACTCGTGCCGGCCAGGACGACCGGCTCGGCCTGGTAGTGGCGCCCGCCCTTCTCGCTGATGGCCAGCTGCAGCTCCACGACCTGGTTCTCGTCATCGGTCAGCCCGAGTCCGGCCGCGAAGTCTGGAGGGAACAGCGCCGTCTGGAAGAACATGAGCTCGGCGCCGTACTCGTTGCCGTCCACGTCCCAGCAGCTGCCGACGAAGAAGTGCCAGCCGACCTGGCTGCGAACCTTGGGAAGGTGGTCGCGCGGGAACTGCAGGTCGGCCACGGCCGGCACCTGGTCATATCCCACGGTCGACGGAGGGCCGAGAAAGGACGTCTGCCAGACATAGGCCTGCTGCGGGGTAAGCGCATCGCAGAAGTTGAGCAGTCGCTCGTACGTCTTCGTCATGTCGGGGGTGTGCGACAGGGGATGGTCGAGCAGGTAGCGCAGGCAAGCGCGCATCCGCTGCCCCAGCGCCGTCGGGCTGTTCTTCGGGCTGTCGAGCACCGCCGCGACGTCGGCCGGGATCGCTGCCTGGTCGAACTCGCGCATCCACAGTGCGGTCGCGATGCTGTCGTGCGTGGCTCGGTCCATGTCGGTCATGCACCCATCCTGCAACCCGCGCGCCGCCGTGTCATCACCTCGGCGACGGAGACATCACAGACCATCGCAACTTACGGCTCAACCTCGGGCTCGGCGCCGGGAAGTTCGTGCGCGCGGAAGTACCGACGCGGCCTACCACTCCGCCGGAGTTGGCATACATTCGGCGGGGTCAAGGAATCCGGCTTCGGTCGCGAACTTGGCCCAAGCAGCCTAGAAGAGTTTTAAAGTCTCAAAGCCATCCAACTCTGATGAAAAGCAAGGGAAAGGACGATCAATGACAGCAACACTGAATGTCCTACGTCATGGACATGTCAATCAATTCGCGTACGACTACGACCATGTGCTCAAGTTCTACCGAGACGTATTCGATGCGGAAGTCTTCATGAAATTCAAGGAACCGGACTTCGGCGGTGCCAATGCGGTCTATCTAGCAGGAGCCGCCTGTTTCGAGGTCTTCGCCCCGACTGATCCCGACAAGGCCATCGGCACCACCTTGAAGCGCTTCGGACAACGCTGGCATTCTCTGGAGTGGACCGTTCCCAACCTGGACGAGGCGATCGAAATCGCAAATCAACGCGGGCTGCGCATCACGGATCAATCACCCGGGAACTACATCTTCCTACATCCGCGTGATTGTCAGGGCTTGTGCCTGGAGCTGACGACGGCCTACTTCAAAGATGACCCCCGAGGCGAGGACAATTGGGATCCGGCGGCGGGCGCGAACAGCAACCCTGTTGGTCTAGCCGGTGGCCCGACAGTGACCTTGTGCGTACCTGATGCTGAATCCTCCGTCGTCTGGATGAGCGAATTCACAAACCGGGAGCCCTCGAGAACCCACGCGGGCACGGCAGCGAATTCCTTCGCAATCGACTTCAACGATCACATCGTTGAATTCATCACCCCGACCGACAAGGCAACAGAGTCAGACATCAAGACTGCTCTTGATGCGCGAGGACCATCGATTTATGCGGTAACCCTGCCCGTAAGGTCACTCGATGCGGCCAAGAAGGTCTTGGAGGCCAAGGGCCTTTCCGTGGCCGAGCTCGAAACGCCCCAATGCACATTGCTAGCACTGGATGAGTCGGCCACCGATGGAGCCCGCATTCAATTCCGCGAAACAGTGAACGTCTGATCCGCAATTCGAAAGAAGTGAGCCCAGCGTCATCCTGACGCTGGGCTCACTTCTTAGTCAGCGGTCAACGGCGCGCAGACCCCGAACGTCGCTCAGTCTGTGGTGGCGTGTTCACAACGAGTTCCACGCAGTTTGGCTTGGCGGAGGTTGGCGTCTGGGAAGTTCGCCGCATAATCGAGGACATCCGCGTAGACCTCCGCCCGGCGACCGGTGGCGTCGCGCAGATCCAAGTTCAAGATTTCGTGTGGCAGTCCCGGCTGGTGGTGGCGGTGATCGTGGGGCACGGAAGTCTCACTAGTTGATTGCCGGTGATATGCCCGCATCTACGTGGAAATTGGTGCCGTTGATGATGTCAGCGCGTGGGCTAGCCAGCATCACGCAGGCATAGGCGATGTCGGCAACCTCAGCGGGTCGGTTTGCCGTCTGGCCAGTTCCTTTCACGAAGTAGTCCTTCGCGCGCTGGACGTCATCGCCCCAGCCGCGCTTCTGAGCAAACGTGGTGAGCATGCCGCTCACCAAGTTCTCTGTCATCGTCATACCCGGGGATACGCAGTTCACGGTCACACCCGTCATTTTCAGAGTCTTCGACAGCCCCAAGGACAAGTTGATCATCGCCGCCTTGGCAGGGCCATAGTCCGGCTGAGCTGAAGTGGGAGTGACTCCGGCCGCTGAAGCAATGTTGATGACACGGCCCCAACCACGCTCCCGCATCGCCGGTACCAATGCCTGGATTAGCCGGAACGCGGCCACGGTGTTCGCCTCGTAGGTGTAGATCAAGTCTTCGGGCGTCATCTTGAAGAAGGAGACATCCTCGGCGATCTCTGAACCGCCGCCAGCGTTGTTGATCAGGATGTCGATGCCACCAAACGCAGCAAGTGCCTCCTGAGCAACAGCAGCCGCGCCTTCATTGTTGGAAAGATCCCCAACTGCAACAGCTGCCTGCCCTCCCGCGGCTCGGATACCGTCAGCTACAGCATTGGCTCGCTCCGCATTGCGCCCATGCACGACAACGAGTGCCCCCTCAGCGGCGAACTCCTGAGCGATACCGGTGCCGATACCGGAGCTGCTACCGGTGACCAGCACACGCCGATTCGCAAGATCAAGATCCATCCAGTGCTCCCTCGAGGCCATGTCGTTGTTACGTTCCAGAGTGATGACGATGCTAGATGTCCAACCGAATACACGTATGGCATTTGCCTCAGCCTTGTAAAAGTCACAGGCAACGGATGCTGCTATACCGCAAACATTGCGCACCTCACGTCAGTCCTCAGCCGCAAGGTCGCGTGGTGGATCTCAAGACTGAAAGGCTGGTCCGTCTCCAGCAAGGTGATCACGAAGTGTGCCGACGTTTTCGGTCCGATTCAAGGCCACGGTGTTCCAAAGATCTTGAGCACGCTGGTCCGGCAGGGAGGAGTCCATATAGGTTGCGATCAGGCGTTGCCGCTCAGGGGTGTACATTCACTGGCCATCCTGGCGTTAGGCAGAGTGGCTGTGCGTGTCGCGCGCACCAAACTCGGCACTCGCGACACGACTGAAGCACGGTGGCCAAGGTGACGCGGCCGTTCCCGCGAATCCCTGTTGGTTGGAGGTTCGATTCCCTCCGGGCGCACTTTCGTGAGGGAATCAAGAGCTCCGGTCTATTTTATGAACTTGCTCGTGCGCCTGTCCGCCAGCAACTTGCCGCCCGTTTGGCACGTCGGGCAGTACTCCAGCGAGGAGTCCGAGAACGACACCGCGCGAACGACGTCCCCGCACACCGGGCATGTTTGGCCGGCCTTCCCGTGAACAGCCAAGTTGGCCTTCTTCTCAGACTTCAGGCCGCCCGTGCCGTGCCCGACGCTGTTCTTGATCGCAGTGGTCAACTCGTTGCGCATAGCTGCATAGAGGGCAGCAAGCTCGCTTGGCGTCAGCGAGTTGCACGGATGGAATGGGGACAGCCGGGCGGAGTGCAGGATCTCGTCGCTGTAGGCGTTGCCGATTCCAGCGATCACTGATTGATTGCGCAGCACGCCCTTGATCTGCGCCCGCCCAGCGGCAGCCAGGATTGCAGCAAACAGATCAAGAGTGAGCTCGTCGGAAAGCGCGTCGGGTCCCAGCCTTGCTACGGCCGGGATGCTTATCGGGTCACGGACGACGTGCACCGCAAGCCGCTTCTGGGTGCCGGCTTCAGTCACATCGAAACCGCCCACCGACTCGCCGTTGTCACTGACGAAAGCAAGTCGGAGCGCCAGCGGACCCTTGCCCATCTTGACTGGAGTCGAGGGAACCTCGTCACGCCATTGCACCCAGCCCGCCCTCGACAAGTGCCACACCAAATGCAAGCCACGGTCCGTCGACAAGTCCAGGAACTTCCCTCGGCGCGCGACTGACAGCACTTGCTGTCCCTCGAGCGCGTTAAGAGGCGGGTCGACTGTCTTCAGGGCACTCACACTGGCCAAGGCCACGCTGGCGATCCGCGACCCAGCCGTACGCACGTCCAGGAATCGGGCGAGCGCCTCCACCTCGGGAAGTTCCGGCATCGGCTCAGGCTACGCGACTGATGAAGCTTCAGGATGGCTCGAGCCTTCGTCGGAGACGAAGCCGCGTGCGCCGCATCAACACGAGGCTTGCAGACAATCGAAAGACGCGAAGCTTGGTGGGGTGCACTCACAAGTCCCTAGACTGGCGCCGATTGCTCCGAGATCCGCGTTGTGAAAGGAACTCAAATGACACGAGCTCGCGGAAAGTCGCGGTATGTCAGTGCAGGAGCAATCCTGCTCGTGATTGGCGTGACCGCAGCATTCACCGGCACTGCCAGCCAGGCAGCCTCAAGCACTCCGACGCCGACCGCAGCAGCAGCGCCACAGCCAATACCGCCGAGTGCCGTCGTGTTGACCTTGCCCAAGGACATGTACCTGCACCAGGGTTCTCCAACTGAGTGGTGGTGGCACACGGGCACATTGCGCGCGGGCAATCGGACCTTCGGCTTCGAGATCAACGCGGCGTCCTTCGAGGCACAGGGATTCGCGTTTTCGCAGATCATGCTCACCGACGTGTCAAAGCAGCGTCACTATCAGCGCACCACGGTTTATGCCCCACCGGGCAACTTCTCGCCAACGACTTGGGCCCAGTCCGATGTCAGCAAGCCCTGGTCGGCACGTCTTGGTGACGAAGCGAACAAGCTGGGAGGCTTGCAGCTCACCAGCGCCGGCTCGGGTTACACCGCCGCTCCCACCGTCACATTCACAGGTGATGGCACCGGCGCTTCGGCCACCGCACAAATCAACAGCAAGGGTGCGGTCTCCGGGCTCGTGCTCACTTCCGCAGGCAAGGGCTACACCACTCCACCAAAGGTGACGATCACCGGGAACGGAAGCGGCGCGAAGGCGGTCTCGTTCCCCACCTTTGTTTCGATGGCGGCCCCGGCGGCTGACCCGACCAAGAACATGCACGTGAGGGCCTTGCTGACCGATGATCCTTCGATGACGGCTGTCACCTTCGATCTCACTCTTTCTCAGAAGGGGCGGCCTTTCTTCGTCTGGGGCACTGGCGTGAACCCGGGGGCGAAGGGCACCAGCACGCTGGACAACAACTATTACTTCTCGCTGACGCACCTGAAGGCGAAGGGATCCATCACGATCGACGGCAAGAAGCTTCCCGTTCAGGGTGTCACCTGGATGGACCATGAGTACGGCGCCTTCGGCACCGCAGCCAATCCAGTCCAGTGGATCCTGCAGGACATGCAGCTCGACAACGGCTTCTCGATTTCCAACGTTGGCATCGTTGGCAGCGGTCAGACGCCAACTCTGAATACGGCCATGGTTGGCTTCGCGACACTTGAGGCTGCCAACGGTGACACCTACCTCGTTGGCAGCACCGTCACGCCATTTGGAAAGACGTGGAAGAGCCCGGAGAGCGGCGACACGTACTTCACGCAGTTCCGCGTGCAGATTCCCTCCTTCGGAGCCGACATCGTTGTCACGACCCTGATGGATTCACAGGAGTTCCCTGGGGCCAATGGCGGCGGATCTGTCTACGAGGGTGTGGCCAAGGCGAAGGGCATCTTCAAGGGCAAGACCGTTGGCGGCACGGCTTGGATTGAGCAGACCTTCTGACGCGAGGAGATCGACATCATGAGTGAAACACAAGACTGGAACAGCCAGATCATTGATGAGTTCCGCTCCAATGCAGGCAAGGTCGGTGGCAACTTCGAGGGAGCTCCGATTCTGCTGCTCCACACTACGGGCGCAAAGTCGGGACTGGAGCGCGTCAATCCCATGATGTATCAGGATCTCGGAGGCGGGCGAATTGCTGTCTTCGCGTCCAAGGCCGGTGCGGCCAGTGACCCGGACTGGTACCGCAATCTGGTTGCGAATCCCGGAGTAAGTGCAGAGGTCGGCACAGACACCAAGTCATTTAGCGCACGTACCGCGCCGACCGATGAACGCGAATCGATCTGGACGAAGCAGAAGTCTGACTACCCCGGCTTTGCAGAATACGAAACCATGACGACCCGCCTGATTCCTGTGGTCATCCTCGAACCGACGGCTTGAGTCAAAGAACGATTGGCACGCGCCTTCGTACTCACTGCAGAGAATCTGCGTCGTTAGCCCTGACGACGAAGAACGAGACAAGCGCGTTGATCTCGCTGCGGCGATCATGGTCTTGCCTGCCAAGTTCACGGTCGAATATCCGACTCACTGAGTTGCCGGCAAGATCCTCCAGTCGATGATCAATCTCAAGTCGATAATCCCCCGCTAGCCAAGGCTCAGCAGGTACAAAGGCCCAGCTCTGTTCCGCGTGACCAATCGCAACCCTGCCTGCTACCGCTGCTCCATCAACAGCAAGAACATGAATTGAATGCTGCAGCAATCCATAGTCGAGGGCACGGTCAAAGTCGATAATCAGTGGGGTCATGGTCCCCAACCGGGGCGGGTGGATCTTCCACATGCTCGGATCCACGTGCTGGCGCACATCCGCACCGACCTCGTAGTGCCGTTCGAAGGCTTGTCGTAGCGGCTGTCCTGTTGCATCCATGAAGTCAGCATCGATCACGATCTTCACCGGGCGTCCCTGGACTAGCGGATACCCCGACTCCATGTGAGGCAGCAGCCCCTGCTTGATCCGGCCAGGATCGAAGAGCAGCGTCAGCCTCCGGCGATCACGGTCCCATAGCTCCGGATTCATCTGTAGCAGCACATCATCGAGCTTGACTCCCGTCATCTCGTCGATGACGTGGACGCATTGAGCGGCCTGTCCCTCACTCATAGCGGCAGAAAACTCAACGTACAAGCGCAGCTGATTGAAGGGCACCGAACTGCTCGTGGGATACAACTCGACAACTCGCGACGTGACAATGGACTCGACATGTGGCGGGAAGTCAATCGTCAAGGCGATCGGTGCTTCGTCCTCACTTTCGCGGATGGTGACGGTGTACCACATGCCAGGCGAGAATCCGAAGCGCGAGTGGAAGTACACACCATCGGTCTCGACTTCAACACGACCCGGCATAGATGGCAATCCCGAAGCGACCCTGCCGACAATGGCCTCACTGCTGAAGACGCGAATTGCACCAGGGAGATAGGAGATCGCGCTGGATCGAAGTCCAGTCACGCGAAGAACTACCGCTCCTGACCACTCTGCCCAGGAAATGCTCGGCTGCACCGTCCCGTTACAAGCTTGCGGTGCTCAGCGAGCGAAGATGACGCCTGCCGTCATCGCCCAGCTGGATTGCCAGGATGTAGTCGCCGTTGAGGGTGTCCATTCGACCAACGCCCTTGTAGCCCGGCTCCTGGCGAGGCGTGCCCTCTGGGAATTGCGGCTCAGTCAACGGCTCCTGCTGATCGATGTCACTGCAGGCGATCTTCACCAGTGGCCGGGTGCTGTTCGACACGAGCAGGTGCTCCTGATCGCCTCGCATGAAGGAGACGATATCGATTGGAGTGTTTCCGGAGCCAAGCTCCGCAACTGTTCGGCCCTTGACATGAGCGCCAGGCCGCAGATCATCGAGGGGGAAGCTCACCAGCGGAGTGCAGGTGTAGCTGGCAATGATGCTAGACCCGTCGCCATACGACGCGAAGGTCCTGATGGGAGCGGCTGTCTCCCACGCCCCGTGCGACACGTGAAAGATCTCTAGGCTGTTTGCCGCGGCATCCGCAGTAAAGGGGAATGGAATCCGCCGCAATGTCGATGAGAACTCTTCATTTGAAAGACCCGCCACGAACAAAGTGCCACCAACATATTTGATGTCAGTGATCGACGCTGTGCGGATTGGATTGCGGACGAGCCGGAACTCACGCTCTCCGAACTTGACGAGTTCTCCCTCGTCGCCATACGCCATGAACATGTCGACGCGCTCATCCTCAGCACTTGGAGCATCGTCGAGCGTCACTTCGGAGAGCGCGACGCCTTCGAGATCCACTGCAGCAAGAGTCCCGTCGGTGCGGTCGATCCGAATGATCACAGGCACAGCCGCATCGCCAGCGCCGCGCGTGACGGAAAGATAGATATTCTGAGTGCGAGGGTGAATCGCCAAGTCCCCGATGTGCACGTCGCTCACGCTGCAGCCCAAGTAGGACGCCAAGTTCGCGTCGAGATCGTGCAGATCAAATGGCTCCGCGCTCCCATCCGGGCCGGCATCGGCTACGTCCAATGCCACGATGGTCGCCCTTCGGCTGTCCGCGACGAACAAGACATCCGCAGGACCAAAGGTCAAGGCGCCTGCCGACTCCAAGACCACGTTTCCCTTTTGCAATCCGAAATCGGCCATTCGATCCTCCACCCAGAGATATGTATTTACCCTAGTTCTCGAATCACGCACGCGCAGGGCTCTGACATATGCCGCACCACAGGTCGACTGTCGTCCGCTGCATGAACGTCCTTAATCTTTGGTGCCGTTTGCGCCAATTGTCATGAATGCCAGGCAAACGGCCTGCTCTCAATGCTTGAATGCATAGAGGTAAGTGACACGAGCAGCGGCTCAAACGGCGACAGCTTCGAGGCATTGAGGAGGCCATCAGTTGTCAACTTTGGTTGACATACTCGCAATGCAGAGCACCCACCAGGACGTCTTCGTCACTGGAATCTTCGACTCGGCCACACCGAGTATCTTCGGTGGTCAACTTCTGGCTCAAGCACTCATGGCCGCCTGCAAAACCGTGCCTGCAGAAAGAGTGCCGCATTCACTGCACGCGTATTTCGTGGCAGCCGGTGATTGTTCAAAGCCAGTGGAAATTCGCGTCACACGCGAACGAGACGGTCGCGTAATCTCTGCGCGCAAGATGACAGTTGTACAGGGGAATCGCCTGTTGATGAATGCGCTCGCATCATTTCAAATACCCGAAGCAGGTATCGAGGCCCAATCTGAGACCTTCCCAAGAACTTCCGTGCCGGGTGATTCATTCGAGCTCTACCCGCATCCTGTTTCCCGCGACATTCAGATTGTCGACTCGGCACCGGAGTTGCAGCTTGCCCATCCTCCGAGAAGCTGGTGTCGAGTGCTTCCCGAGTTAACGGAAGACAGCGGCCTTCAAGCCTGTGCGATGACATACGTCTCCGACTTCTACACCGGCCTCGTCCAGTTCTCAGAATTTCCCTCGGATGCGATGGTCACCAGCATCGATCACGCAATCTGGTTCTACCGTCCATTCAATTTGAATAATTGGCACCTCATGGATTGGCACGGCCATTCCTTATCGTCTGGACGCGGCCACTACAGCGGCAACTTCTATGACGAGACAGGTCGAATGGTGGCTTCGGCCAGTCAGGAAATGGTCGTTCGCCCCAATTAGGAGCGCTCGTCGACAGTGCTTTCACTCATCGCATCATGTTGAGAGAAGCGATCAATCAAGCAAGCCAGCCCATTCGACCGCCGGGCAGCGGTCCATCACCATGCCGAGCCCAGCAGCATTCACCCGCTCCGCTGCCGCAGCGTCAATGACTCCAAACTGGAACCACACCGCACTCGCGCCAATTGTGATGGCTTCGTCTGCTACCTGCCCAGCCAGACCACTGTTCACGAACACATCGACCACTCCAATGGGCCCGACTGCTTTTCGCGCTTCGGTCAGAGTCGCGTGCCCTTTTTCACCGAGCACGGTCTCAGCGGAAGGATGCACGGGGACGATCCGCTTACCCTTTCGCTGCAAGAGTTGCGCGATGCGGTAGGCGTCGCGGGCTTGGTTGTTCGACAGACCAACCACCGCCCACACTTCGACATCGTTCAATAGTCGAGCGATGACTTCTGGATCGTTGATTGCCGCCATCCCGCAAATCTACGCTCTTGCGACTCGCCAAAGGGAAGGTGAAAAACTCCCTTTGTCTGCGCTAGCGTGCGCCGCATGACAATTTCACGGACGAGCGCAATCGCCCTCACGGCAGGCCTCGTATTCGCATCTTTCAGCCTGGTGGCCTGCAGTAGCAGCACGCCGAGCTCGTCACCGTCAGTTGCCACCGAGGCACCTGCGAGCCAGGCGCCTGTGGATGGGGCGACTGACGGCGGCAGCACCTATTGCGATCCGCTGGCAGCGGCTTACGCAATCAAGCCAGCGTCAGGCGAGCCGGTAAGTGATGCGCAACTCCTTGCCTTTGGCGAGGCCATGGTGCCTGTGGCGGATGCGGCCGCAGCTGATGGTCGCCAGGACCTTGCGGACATGTTCACGCTGATTTCCCAAGTGAATAGCGATCCGAATGGAACAACAGAAACTCAGACGAGCCAGGCGCTCAATGAGGTCCTCGCGAATGCTGACGCAGTCAAGGCGGATTGCGGGATTGACCTTCTCCAGTAGTCGGAATATTGCCTAGAACGCATTGGAGTCACAAGTTCGCTTATGCGAATTCGTTACTCCTGCCGGTGCTGATCCACATCGCTGGCAGACTGCGCCCTGAATGCACGCGGAGTTCCCGCAGGCGCATCTACGAAGGGAACCCTCGTGTTCGAAGACAACGGCCACTATCTGCTCGGACTTATTGAATTCTTCTTGTTCTTTGCATGGTTCATGTGCTTGTTCTGGGTGTTGAGTGACATCTTCCGCAGCAAGGACCTCAGTGGCGCAGCGAAGACCATCTGGGTCGTCGCCGTCATCATCGTGCCTTGGCTTGGCATTCTCGTGTACCTCATTGTTCGCGGTGGCGGCATGCACGAGCGCGCCGTTGAGCAGGCACAGGCCATGCAGAAAGCACAGACTGAATACATCCAGCAGGTTGCCGGAACTACCGGAACGCCGACTGAACAAATCACCTCAGCGAAGTCTCTGCTCGACAGCGGCGCCATCAACCAGGCTGAGTTCGATCAGCTCAAGACGAAGGCACTCGCTTCCTAATTTCAACACCGATTAGTTTCAACGACGAACGCCCCACCGGTAGCAAGCAGTTGGTGGGGCGTTTGTCATTTCTGCATCTACCTCATTGGGCACAATGGCTCGCATGACGCCAACTGAAACTGCACAGCGGTATGTCGAACTCTTCAATGCCAATCGCATGGGAGATATGGGTCGCCTCTTTGCGGAAGATGGCCTGTGGGTTCCACCCAATGGAACGCCACCGACACGTGGTCGCGAGGCAATCATCGCTGGCTATGAAGCGCTGACTGAGCAAGTCGCTTCCATGACCTTCACCCAGGTCCGCTATTACCAAGACGGCAACGTTGCTATTGCAGAGATGATCTCGATGTCGCCAAATGGTCCAACCGGACGCGTCGCAGACGTATTCGAGTGCAATGAGAACGGCGAGATATTGCGGATGACGGGGTATAGCGGCCCAGCCCCAATGTGACCCTGCAATTTTATTAGGCCACCTAATTTGGTAGCCTTACGAATATGCATCGGCAGTTGAGCGGGTCGCGCACCAGTCAGTCGTCTGGCTCGCCCAGCGATTTGGGCATCGATGTCGCAAGCGCGATTGTCCGACTTCACAGGCGACTCAAGGCTGAACGCATCGATGATCAGATCGGTGACACCCACTACTCAGTGCTGGTGTTCTTGGTCAAGCAAGGTCCACACTCGTTGAAAGAACTGAGCATTCGCGAGCGAGTCACTCCCCCTTCGATGAACCAAACCGTCAATGCCCTCGAGGCTGCCGGATATGTCGAACGCCATGACGATCCCGATGATCGGCGCAAGGTGCTCATTGCCGCCACTGACACCGGCATTGCCATGGCAAAGAAGACACGGCGCTTGCGTCACGGCTGGCTGAACTCTCGTCTGAAGGATTTGTCGCCAATAGATCGCGAGGCATTGGAGAGGGCGGCACACATTCTTCGCCAGATCGCCGACTCATGATGAGGCGACTATGAGCGCGATGTTTCGCTCACTCTCAATCTTCAACTACCGAGTGGGCCACTGGAGCGATCGTCTCCAATATTGGCTCTTGGATGCAGCGGACCGCTCAAGACTGGCTGGTCCTCACCCAATTGACGCACAACAATGCAACTGCAGTCGGCGTAGTCATGGCTTTGCAGTTCGGCCCATCAGTGCTGTTGCTCCCATTCACCGGAATGGCCGCCGACCATCTCGATCGTCGCAAGCTCCTGATGGCCACCCAGGGAGCCATGGGGGCTCTGGCTCTTGGCCTGGGCATCCTGACGATCAGTGGATCAGTGCAGTTGTGGGAAGTGTTTGTCTTCGCATTCCTTCTCGGATGCGTCACTGCATTCGATACACCAGCACGCCAGACCTTCGTCTCTGATCTGGTCCCAGGAGGAAATCTCTCCAACGCAGTTGCATTGAACTCAACTTCGTTCAACGGCGCGCGACTGATTGGCCTCGCTGTTGCTGGCGTGCTCATTGCAGTGCTGGGGTCGGGCTGGGTCTTCATCATCAATGGGCTTTCATTCAGTGCAGTTCTTGCTTCTCTCACCCTGCTGCGAGTTCACGAACTTCAGCGTCGTGATCGGCCGGTGCGCGAACGGGGAAGCTTCGTCGAGGGATTCCGATATGTCTGGCAGCGCCCTGACTTGAAGGCGATTCTGTTGATGCTGTTCTTGCTCGGCACCTTTGGCATGAACTTCCCGATCTACCTGTCCACGATGTCCGTCTCGGTGTTCCATGCCGGAGCCGGAGCATTCGGATTACTGACGTCTGCGATGGCACTGGGCTCGGTCGCTGGTGCCCTGATGTCGGCCCGCCGGGCCCGGCCCAAGGTCACACTGCTCCTTGTTGGCGCGTCAATCTTCAGCATCTCTCTCGCCTTTGCAGCGATCGCACCCACGTATGCGCTGTTTGCAATCGACTTGATGATCGTCGGCGTTGCTTCGCAGACTCTCATGACAACCGCCAACAGCACCGTTCAACTCTCAACGGATCCGGCTATGCGCGGACGCGTGATTGCCATCCTGATGGCGGTGATCATGGGCGGCACCCCCATTGGTGCACCGATTATTGGCTGGATTGCCAACGCCTATGGGCCGCGCGCTGCAATCGGACTCGGCGCATTCGCCGGACTCCTGTCCGCGTGCGTCGGCCTCTACTACTTGGTGAAGTTCCACCATCTGCGTATACATCTTGAGCATTGGCGTATCCGGGTGACCCAGCGCGAGCCCGATCATCTGGCTGCGATGTTTGCCGCAGTTGGCTCATTGGAGACGTACGCTGCGCAACCATGACTTCTGAAGCAACAGTCGATCGACTTTCGCGCGCGTTACGCGAGGTACAGGACTCCTTGCCAAACTCGACCGCGCCAGAAGAGATTTCACTCGCGGCGGCTACGGCTCTGGAACAAGCCGCGGCCTTACTTGAACCCCATCGCTACGAGTTCATCCAGTCACCGGACTGGTCACTGCACGGCGGCGAAAGCGGAGTGCGAAGCCTTAGTCCGCAGTTGATCAATCCTCAGTGGCATGACGAGAGCATGCAGGCAACGATCGTCTTCACGAATTTCTTCCACGGCGCCAACGGAGCAGCACACGGCGGGGCCATTCCATTGATCTTCGATGAGATCATCGGTCGCATCGCGATCGATGACGGAATCCTGCGCCGAACGGCTTACCTGAAGGTTGATTTTCGAAATGTCACACCCGTGAACAAGGAATTGACTATCGAAGCCCACCTGGCGCGAAGCGAGGGCCGCAAATACTGGTTCCGCGGGACTGTTCGCGATGGCGAAACCCTCTGCGCTGAAGCCGAAGGTTTATGGATCGCATTGAAACCCGGCGCAATGTAAGGCCATTACCGGTCAAGATTTTCAAGAGCATGTCTGTGAGGCACTTGTGAATTTCTCCGCGTCCCTCACGCACAATTTTGCCTTTCTGTGCGTTGCCTGAGAATCAACCTTTTGCGCTTCCCACGCTGAGCTATTGCGAACAGACTTCAAACAACGCAAGACAACGTTCGAAGGAGATCGACATGAAGGTTCAACGCTTTATCGCAACCACAGCTGGCCTCGCACTCGTTGCCTCGGCACCGCTACTTGCATCGTCGGCTTCCGCGAACAACAACGGTAATGACCACCACGGCGACAACGGACGCGGATCAGACCACAGTTCTCCGCGTGACACCGTCAGGGTATCTGTCACTCAAGCACAGGCCACAATAATTCTTGCTGCCCGCAAGGCGTACTTCACAAGTATCGCTTCAGCGAACTCGGCTCTGCAAGGTGTCCTGACGCAGGTGCAGACTGAGATATCCAATTCGACGAGTGCTCAACGTCTCGCCTTGGTAATTGCCAAGGATGCATACCAGTTCACAGTTGACGCTGGGCTCGATGCAACAGGTGCACGCGCAGCGCTTGATCAGGCGCAGACTGCATACAACTCTGCGGTGAGCGCCGCCAAGAGCGCAGCGCAAGCGAAGGTGGACTCTTCCAAGAGCGCCTTCAAGGCAGCCGTTGAGAATGCAAAGAACGTCTACAAGGCAGCCGTTACCGCAGCCTTCCCGGCGGGCACAGCAATTCCCAAGGAGTTGTTGAACATCTCGAGCAAGAGTTTCGAATTGCTCCATGGCGACCAGAATTGGAACTCACTGGTGAAGATCCAGGGCTCGCATCTTGGGGTCCATAGCTAGCCAGCGATGAAACGTGGGGCGAGTCCATCGGGCTCGCCTCACCTCGCATTTCTGATGTGGCAGGAATACTTGATGACGTGAGCAAGAGGTCGATTGCAGTCGCAAGTGCTCTCGTGATCACTGTCTCACTCTTGGCGAGCCAGGCGGCTGGTCAGGCGCCGAGCAAGAACAGCATCGTGTAAACACAATTGTGTGCTCAGACAAGCGTGAAGCCACCGTCTGCAACGAGGATCTGCCCGGTAGTGAAAGCGGCATCCGCAGACGCCAGCATGTACACAGTGTTCGCCATTTCACGCGCGCTGGGGATGCGGCCGTAGGGAGTCTTGCGAGCAATGGCCTGCAGAAAGGCCTCAGGCGATTCAAGCAGGTTCGGCGTGCCGATATATGCCGCCGCAACAGCGTTAACCGTGATCTCGCGTGGGGCAAGTTCGGTCGCGAGGTAGCGCACTGAGACTTCAAGTGCTCCCTTGGCCACAGCCATCGGAAAATACCCGAGACCTTGAGTCGGGTGGAACAGACGCTTGGTCGCAACGCTGCTGGTAGCAACGATGCGCCCCGATCCCGACGGCATCATCGGTGCGGCGAGCTGAGCGATCGACATCAGAGCAAGGGGACCCACTTCCATAGCGCGCAGCCACTGCGCGCGATCTGCCGAAAGCGGATCGGCGTTGGTGAGATGGAAGGCGTTGTGAACAACGACATCAAGCTCGTCAGTCAATTGCGTAATTTCCGAGAACAGCGACTGAATTCCCTCGTCGGTGCCCATATCGGCCTGAATGACGTGCGCGATTGAACCGCGGGTTCGGACGCCGCTAGCCACGGCCTCTGCGGCAGAACGATCATGCGCAAAATTGATGAACACTTCGCAGCCTTCGTCGACAAAGCGGTCAACGATGGCCTCGCCCCAGCCCTTTGAACCTCCGGTCACCAAGATCTTGCGCCCAGAATCCCCAGTCATATTGACCCTCCCTCATTAGTTCTTGGGAGGCTAACCGAGTTCGGGTCCTTAGGAAGCAGGAACGAAGGTGACTTGAGTGGCGCCGGAGGCATCCCTCAACGTGAGTCGATTGCCGTCTCGGTGATACGTCGCAACCTTTGCAAGCGCTGCAAAGTACCGCTGTTCGGTCGTCATGACTGAATTTGGCTCGCACGCCATCATTGTCGAAATCGCAGGTCCGATTTTCAGACGCTTTTTGCCGGAGGTGGTGAAACTGGCGGTGTAGGTATTGCAACCGCCGTTACCCGAAAGCCCACCTTCATTGTTGAACTTGGCCGTGACCTTGGACGTGTTGGCGTCGCTGACAACGCCACCTTTCCCGTTGTTGATTCCCGACGCGATCCACGAGGTTCCTGCAAGGCCAGTTGCATCTGCCTTGTATGTGAGAACAGTGGGACTTCCACTCTTGAGTTGCAGCCGCGAATTAGCCGTGAAGGAGTCCACCAATGCAAGATTTGCCAGCACAGCCGATTCTTGAGTAGCAGCCGCACCGCTACACGACATCATCGTCATCGGACCCACCGTGATGGTGAGCGATGAGCCTGCTTCTTTGTAGGTGCCGTTGAAGCTGTTGCAACCGGTCGAACCCGAAAGCTTGCCGCCCGCCGCAAAGACAAGAGTCCCGGCAGATGGAGAGGAGGTGGCTTTCTTTGCTGAACCGCTGGAAGAAGCGAAGGAGGTGAGCTTCCAGGCACTGCCTGCAAGCGATGAACTGCTCGGAGTTCTTGAGCCAACTGTTTCGGTTGTCGAGGCATCCGGACTCGCTGAGAACGGCGTTGCGATCGGTCCTGACGACGTGTCGCCTGAGTTTGACGAATCAGAACCGCAGGCCGACGCCAAAAGGCCGGTCATGGTCAATGGAACTGCAATCAGCAAGTACTGGCGTCTGCGCGTCAACATGCCAACAGCGTATGTCGCAGGATGGCAAATCAAGGACTCAGATCAACTTAAAGATGGGACTGAAACCAAGTTGTGACCGACCCCAAAGCGAAGTGCAATCCGGGGTCGCTGTCGAGTGAATTGTGATCGGCACCCGGCACAACTATCCACTCTTTGATCTCGGGAATCGAAGCAAAGATCGGCTCGATCGTTTCAATAGGCGCGGTGTCATCCAACTCGCCACTGACAAACAGGCACGCGCAATTGGCAAGGCTTTCGGTCATTGGCAATAGTTTCAAGTCGGCCATTCGATCGACGCTGGCAAGGTAGAAGGAGTCCTTGCCCAAACCTTGGGTTCCTTGCAAAGCGCTGGTGCCGCCCTGCGCTTGCTTCAACAGCGCATAGCCAGCGGCAAACTTCGGACTGAAAGGAAATATCTGATCTATTGGTACAACTTCGGGTGCCTCGCCACTTTCGAGCCGAATGCGTTCAACAACAAGGCGCTGCTTCAGCGTGACCCAATCCCAGGCAGGTCGAGCTGCGCGCAACATATCGGTGCCAGATCCGGGACTGGAAAGTGCGGCAAGTGCTTTGATCCGAGGATTTGTTGAGGCCAATTGCAGTGCGATCGGACCGCCATAACTGTGGCCATACAGTCCGATTCTGTTGGAATCCACCTCCGGCTGGGCCTGGAGTTCGGCCAAGGCCAGACGAGCATCGCTTGCCCGAGAACTTGGGTCGATCCAACCCGGATCGCCTTGGCTCTCACCAAAACCGGTGTAGTCGAATCGCAAGGAAGAGATACCAGCTTCTGCCAAGGCCTGCGCAACCTCGGGCATGACAAGGTTTCGAACTCCAGAGAGCCCCTGGCACAGAAGAACGCCCGGAGTGGCCTCTCCCGCTGCCTGAAAGGTTGCGGCCAGTTGCTCACCGCGGGCATTGCTGAAGCACAACTCTCGGGGATCAGCTGACATCAGGGCACCTGCCTTACGAACCGAGGAGCTTGACCTTCTGCGCGGTGAACTCTTCTTCGGTGAGAACGCCCTGATTCTTCAGATCCGCGAGCTGCTTGAGCTGGCTGATGACCTCGTCAGTCATCTGTCCGGCGCTCGGGGCAGCCGGTGCTGCTGGAGCCGGCGCAGCCTGGGCCTGCTGAGCCTCAACCTTTTGGGCTTGCCGGTTGCGCATTCCACCTGAGACTGCCGTGGCAGTGCCGGCTACAACAGCCGTCGTGGCAGCAACACGAAGAAGGCTTGGTCCGCGACGAATCATTGGTGTCTCCCTAGTTCAGATGTGACGGTGAAAGTCAGATTCAGCTCGCGAGTTCGGCAGCAGCAACCGCGGCAAGCACGAATTCACGAGGAATGCGGTCATGGGCAACCACGCGGCCGTTCGCATTTTCAATTGCTCCGGCCAGACGGGCTGCCCAGGTGTTCTCCCACAGGATCAGCCCAGCAGATGAATTGGGGGCCAGTTCAGCCGCAACCGTGGCGATGTCATCCTCATTGAGCAGCCCCTGGAGCTGGTCGAAACTGTCCAGGAAGCCCATTGCGAAGTCACCGTCAACAGCGTCGGCTTCCAGCCAAACCACGTCACCATTCTCATCCTTGGTGATGAAGACGAGGTCCAGAATCCGCACGATCCCCGCCTGCGCTAGGGCAGCAATCTCAGGGGCGATCTCGCCCTTGAACTCATTGCCGGGAAACTCAACAACGAGATACTCGACAGGTCCGATTTCCGGTGCGTCGGTTGGCATGTTTCTCCTCTAGATCGTGGCTGAGTCAGCGTAGTGTGCGGGTAGTTCTTAAGGACTGCTCAGTCGGCGAAATGTCGGCTTCATGCAAAGGTTTCGCAACTGTCTGGTTCGTCGTAGACACTCCCTTACCCCGGAAGTTAGGCTTCCTTTATGTCAGTTGCATTCCTCACGCGCCGCATGCATGTAGATCTTATGCGCGTGACCTCAATGCGCTGTTGCTAGTCGCCTCCCCCCTTCGGCGACCCCTCTGCTGTTGCTGGTGTTCCAGCGCTGCGCATCCACACCCCTCAAAGGAATTGATGACGACCACGACCGGTACCACCCGCCCCGCCAAGTCCAACGGCCAATGGGCGGTGGACGGTGATGCCCCATTGAATCCCAATGAGGTCATGAAGCAGGAGGCTGACGGTCTTTCGGTCCGCCATCGCGTGGAGACCATCTACGCCCTTGAAGGCTTCGACTCCATCCCAAGCGATGATCTCCGTGGCCGCCTGCGCTGGTGGGGGCTGTACACCCAGCGCAGGCCCGGCATCGATGGCGGACGCACGGCCACTCTTGAGCCAGAAGAGCTCGAGGATTCCAACTTCTTGCTGCGCGTTCGCTCTGATGGCGGGCGCCTGACCCTTGCGCAACTGCGCACCATCGCTGGCATCTCCATTGAATTCGGTCGGGGCACTGCTGACGTCACCGATCGTCAGAACATCCAGCTCCACTGGATTCGCATTGAAGACGTGCCTGAAATCTGGCGTCGACTCGAATCAGTTGGCCTGTCCAGTGCGCAGGCTTGCGGTGACGTACCTCGCGTGATCCTGGGTTCGCCGGTGGCCGGAGTCGCTGTCGACGAGATCATCGATGGCACTCCCGCGATCGAAGAGATCCTGAACCGCTATCTGCTCGATCCTGAGCTGGCAAACCTGCCGCGCAAGTTCAAGTCAGCAATCAGCGGCTCGCCTCGCCTTGACGTTTGTCACGAGATCAATGACATCTCTTTTGTTGGCGTAGTTCACCCCGATCATGGTCCGGGCTTCGATCTCTGGGTCGGTGGCGGACTTTCGACCAATCCTCATCTGGCCGTGCGCCTTGGCGCCTGGGTTCCGATTGAAGAGGTGCCCGAGGTGTGGGTCGGCGTCGTGAAGATCTTCCGCGACTACGGCTACCGCCGCTTGCGCACCAAGGCTCGCTTGAAGTTCCTGGTTTCCGATTGGGGTGCTGAGAAGTTCCGCCAAGTTCTCGAGCAGGAGTACCTCGGCCGTGCGCTCATCGACGGACCGGCCATCGCCGATACCGGCCAGCGCGACCACGTCGGTGTCTACCCGCAGAAGGATGGCCGCAACTACGTGGGTGCTGCCCCAACCGTGGGCCGCCTCTCTGGTGATCGCCTCGCCGCCCTTGCTGATATCGCTGAGGCTGCCGGTTCAGATCGCGTGCATCTCACTGCTGATCAGAAGATCGTCGTCTTGAATGTCGAAGGGGCCAATGTCGATGCGCTGGTCATCGCGCTGTCCTCGATCGGACTTGAGGTCTTCCCGAGCCAGTTCCGGCGCAGCACCATGGCCTGCACCGGCGTTGAGTTCTGCAAGTTGGCCATCACCAACACAAAGGATCACGCAACCACGCTGATCTCTGAGTTGGAAGCTCGCCTTCCCGAGTACAAACTGCCGCTGGCTGTGCACGTCAACGGCTGCCCCAACTCCTGCGCCCGCATTCAGGTCGCTGACATCGGCTTGAAGGGCATGCGTGCCCTCGATGCTGATGGCAACGATGTTGAAGGCTTCCAGATTCACCTTGGTGGTCGCCTTGGCCATGAGTCCGGCTTTGGTCGGACCGTCAAGGGCTTGCGGCTACCAGCCGATCAGCTTCCCGATTACGTCGAACGAGTTGTGCGCCGCTTCACTCAAGAGCGTGAAGACGACGAGTCGTTTAGCACCTGGGCCCTACGCGCGGATGATGAGGCAATCAGATGACAGTTGTGCAAAGAAGCGACGCTCGAGTTCTGCAGGCCGTTGCTCGATATGCCTCAGCGGGTCTTGAGGGCGCAGATGCAGCAGAGGTGATCCGCTGGGCCGCCGACTCCTTTGCCGGGCGTGTGGTTTCGACTCAGGCTATGGCGAACACTTCGATGTCGCATCTCATCTCCACGATCGCTCCTGAGATTCCCGTGGTATTCCTCGATACGGGCTATCACTTCCCCGAAACCATCGCCACTCGCGATGACTTGGTAGCCCGCACCAATATCAACCTGATCACGATCACGCCATTTCAATCGGTCGCCGAGCAGGACGCGCAATATGGCAAGGATCTCTGGGCTCGCGACCCCGACCTGTGCTGCGAGTTGCGAAAGGTACTCCCGATGGAGGAGTCGCTCATCGGCTACGAGGCCTGGATCACTGGACTGCGCATCGCCTCCTCGCCCAGCCGGGAAGATGTTCCCGTCGTGCAGTTCGACGAGAAGCGCGGCGTGCTGAAGATTTCACCCATGCTGCACTGGTCTGATGATGATCTCCTGCGCTACACCCTGGAAAACGATGTGCCGGTCAACCCTTTGATGTACAACGGCTACCCCTCGATCGGTTGTGCTCCTTGCACCGCCCGTGTCGCTGAGGGCGATGACCCACGTTCTGGACGTTGGGCCGGCATGGACAAGATCGAGTGCGGCCTGCACACATGAGCAGTTACCCACTCTCGCTGAACTTGGCGGGCAAGCGGGTTGTTGTGATCGGCGCGGGCTCAGTCGCGCGAAGAAGGATTCCTACTCTTATTGCTGCTGGCGCGCGAGTTCTCGTGATCGCGCCATCGGTGACCGATTCGATCGACCAGCTCAGCCAAGAAGGTTCAATTGAGCTGCAGTTGCGCCGCTTTGAAACTGGTGACACCTCAGGGGCTTGGCTCGTGCACGCATTGACCGACGATGCAGGAGTGAACGCGGTAGTTGCCGCCGAGGCTGACGCCGCCGGTATCTGGTGCGTACGAGCCGATCAGGCTTTGCTCTCCGAAGCATGGACGCCGGCTTCCACGAGCGTTGACGACATCACCATCGCAGTGACCGCTGGCGGGGATCCTAAGAGAGCGGCCGCCATTCGCGATTCCATCGCTGATCTACTCAAGGACGGATCGTTACCTGTCCGACGAGTGCGCCCAGCAGATGGGCATGTCGTGCTGATCGGCGGCGGCCCCGGTGACCCGGATCTCATCACCATTCGCGGCCGCCGTGCTCTGGCTATGGCCGATGTGGTGGTCTTTGATCGCCTTGGCCCGACCGCATTGCTAGAAACCCTTGCCGACGATGTCGAGCTCATTGCGGCCGGCAAGAGTCCCGGTCACCAATCACTGACCCAGGATGAAATCAACCAGGTGATCGTGGATCGAGCTCAGCTTGGCAAGCGAGTGGTGCGCCTCAAAGGCGGGGATCCCTTTGTATTTGGCCGCGGTTCAGAAGAGGTCCAGGCGTGTGTTGCAGCTGGCGTCACAGTCGAGGTGATCCCAGGCATCAGCTCAGCGGTCGCCGCTCCTTCTGCTGCAGGCATTCCCGTTACCCATCGAGGACTTTCCAATGGCTATGCAGTCATCACAGGCCACCAGCTTGACGACCTCACGCCGCTGGCTCAGTTGCAACTGACTCTGGTTGTGCTCATGGGAGTTGCCACTCTGCCTGGTTTGGTGACGGGTTTGATGGCCGCTGGCAAAGTTGAATCAACACCTGTGGCCATCATCGAGAACGCGAGCACAAGCAAGCAGCGAGTGACCGTGGGCACTCTTGAATCAATAGTGAAGCTTGCCGCTGAAGTGGGTGTTCGCAATCCAGCTGTCATCGTGGTGGGCGATGTTGTCTCGGTGCCGAACTTGCTCGCAGCCGAATCCGCGCTGCATCAGGTCTCGGGTTAGTTCATGAGCGAACTTGTCGTACTGCTCGCACACGGCAGTCCAGATCCGCGCTCGAGTGAGGCCGCGGCAAAGATAGCCGTTCAACTGGAGCATCATCTGGCTGGGCCGATCGTGCGCATCGCCTATCTCCAACACAACTGGCCCACCCTCACAGCGGCCATCGGTCGCGAATTGGATTCGGGAGCCATCAACAAGGTTCGCGTGCAACCCTTGATCCTCACTGAGGCAACCCACGCAGTTCGCGACATCCCCGACGCCATCGCACGTGCCGAGCGTGACCATCGGATGACTCTTGAGGTCGGCGACACCATCGGCATGGATCCCAGCCTTGGACCCGCACTGGACGCCCTGATTCCCGCTGGCGTGCCTGTGGTGCTGGCGTGGGCCGGTGGCCGCACGCCTGCTGCCTTCGCTTCGACTCAAGCTCTGGCTGATGCTTGGGCAAGTCAAAGCGGCCGCGAGATCCTGCTGGCAATCGTCAGCGCATCTGGTGAGGCGATCATCGCCGCAGTGCATGAGTTGCAGCAACGCACCGGCCGCACGCCCGTTGTGGCCACCTTCACCTTGTTCCCTGGGATGCTCGCCGATCAAATTTCAGCCGCCGCAGCCCAGGCTGGGACCTGCGCCACCACCCCGCTATGTCAATTGCGCAAGCTCATTGACATTCTTGACCAGCGGCTAGGTGTGCAAACCGCTTGACGGGACTCCACACCCGTAGAACGCTTCACTCGACCCGGGAGGAACACGTTGGATCTGTATGAGTTGCGCCGCCAGGACTATGAAGTTGAGGAGATCGGCCAGGAAGTCCTCGTCGCATTTGGCGATTTCTTCAGCGATCAGTGCCCAACGTCAGTCGTTCGAGCCGCTGAACCCCTTGGTTTCGATCAGAGCCTTTGGGAGCGCCTAGTCGAGATGGGCACCACCACAATGGGCCTTCCCGAATCTGCGGGCGGCGATGGTGCCGGCGTGGTTGAGCTGGCGCTCGTTGCTGAAGAGTTTGGCCGGGCCGTCGCTCCGGTTCCTTACATCGAACATGTAGTGACTTCGCGCGCACTCGCAGCGGCAGCGAACCCAGAACTTGATCAGATACTTGCGGGTGCCGCCGATGGCTCACGCATTGTTGCTCTTGCCAGCTTCCCCATCCAGCCCGGTTCCAAGCAATTGGTCCCCGCTGGAGCGATAGCCAAGAGCGTGCTCGGCTTGGCTGGCGATGACCTCGTGCTGTACACCGTGGAGCAGTCCCCTGCCCATGTACGCAATCAGGGCCACACTCCCCTGGCCTGGTGGGATTTCGATTCGGTGTCAGATCGAATCGTCGTCGCAAGTGGCGCGAAGGCCCGCAAGATCTTTACCCGTGCGCATGACGAGCGCATGGTGCTCATAGCCAGTGCTCTCATCGGGATGACCGAATCAGCTCTAGCCCTCACGGTGGAGTTCACCAAGACGCGCGAAACCATGGGCGTGCTCATTTCAACTCTGCAAGGAGTCGCGTTCCCACTCACGGATATTGCAACCAATATCGCCGGGGCTCGCAACATCGCTCGCAAGGCTGCTTGGTATCTCGACACCGAACCTGATGCGCGGCCCGAACTGCCAGCCATCGCGATGGTTTACAGCTCTCAAACTGCAACTCATGGCACGACGAACGCAGCACACTTCCAAGGTGGGCTTGGCTTCACGCTAGAAGCCGATGTCAGTCTGTACTTCCTACGCAGCAAGGGTTGGAGCGCACTCGCTGGCGACCCAAGCGCCCAACTTCTCAATATCGGCGATCACGTACTCGCCTCGGTCAAGTAGTCAACGAAAGTAGAAGGAGAACCCTATGGATTTCAGTCTGATTGACTTGGACGACGAGCAACGTGCGCTGCAGCAGGAGATTCGCGCATACCTCGCCGAGCTGTTCACCCCCGACGTCTTCAAGGAAGAGCACGAGACCGGCAGCGGCTTCAACACGCGGGTCTACGAAGGCCTTGGCAAACGTGGCTGGCTGTTTCCCGAGCTGCCGGTGGAACAGGGCGGCGCCGGCTTCACCCCGCTGCAGCAGAAGATCATGGGCATTGAGATCGCCCGGCAGGACGCACGTGTGATGATGATGCGCGGTGTGACGAGCCTGCCGATGTCGGCTGTCCGCAAGCACATGCGAGCGGATGTGGCCGATCCGATCCTGAAGGCATGCGCCGAGGGCAAGGCGGTTATGTGTCTTGGCTACTCCGAGCCTGATGGCGGCTCTGACATCGCAAATGCCAAGGTGCGCGCCGTGCAGGACGGCGATATGTGGACGATCAATGGCTCCAAGATGTGGACGACCGGCGCGCATGTGTCGACCTACACCTTCCTGGTGACGCGCACTGATCCTGATGCTCCCAAGCACAAGGGCATCACGATGTTTCTTGTCCCTCTGGATACTCCGGGAGTGACCATTCAAGGAATCCGGACCTTCAGCGGTGAGCGCACCAACATCGTGTACTACGAGGACGTTCAGCTCCATGATCGTTACCGTCTCGGCGGTGTCAACGACGGTTGGAGTGTCTTGCATGGGCCGCTCGACGCCGAGCACAGCATCGGTATCGACATGTCTGAGGGTCTTACCGATCCATCCGTCGGTGTCGGCTTTGCCAGGGTACTTGGCGAGTCGATCAACGAGGTTGCTGAATGGGCCCACAAGACGGTCAGCCCTGATGGCCGCAGCATGGCAGAGGACACCCGCGTGCGCGAGCGCCTTGGTGCTGCAATGGTCGACTTCGAGGCTGGCCTCAGTACCCCTGGCCCCATGGGTCGCGTGCGAGCATCTGACGCCCTTGTGAAGCAGTCAGCGATTCTCCAGGATCTTCTTGGGCCCGCGGGCCTGCTCCCAATGGATGAGGAGGGAAGCGTGGGCAAAGGTGACGCTGAATATGCCCACCGCTTTGCGCAGGGAACCGGCACTTACGGCGGCACTGTCGAGGTGTTCCGCACCATCATCGCTCAGCACGTGCTCGGGCTCCCAAAGGCCTCGTACCCCGGCTCGAAGGTGTTCCTCGCCGGCAAGAAGAAGAGCTAGCCGCGGGATTTCAAACGCAAATGGGGAAGCTCAGGGGCCAGGATCGGCTCCTGAGCTTCCCCATTTGGCCAGCCAAAAACTGGGTGATCCTTCGGATCTGTTGAACCTGATTGGTTCTCGGCATTCCACTGGTGCTGGAAACGAACAATCTCTTCATGCGTTCTACCGATGAAGTTCCACCACATGACAATCGATTCACCCAGCGGTTGGCCTCCGATCATCAGCATCCGCGATTCCGAAGTCGCGGTCAGCCTGATGACCCCCGAGCCGGGCCGCACATACGCAAGATTGCGCTCGCCAAGATCTGTGCCATCAACGGCGACGGCACCGCTATCCAGCAGGAAACCGTGCTCATGCGCGGCGTTAACCTCGAGCTCAATCGTTGTTCCAGACTCCAATAGCAATTCAGCTCCGAGTAATGGTGAGTAGGTGACCACGGGCGAAGTGCTGCCAAGCAGCGAGCCGAGGAACACCCAAGCGCGCACGCCTTCGCGCTGGACGACCTGAGGCAAGTAGTGCTCAAAGCCAGGGTCAACCCATCTCGAGGAATCAGGAAGCGCAACCCACATCTGCACTCCATGGAGCGGGCCGCTGTCCGGCACTGACATCTCAGAGTGGCTGATGCCACGGCCCGCCGTCATCAGATTCAACTCGCCAGGTCGGACTGTTGCGATCGAGCCGGCACTGTCACGGTGTTCGATCTGGCCAGCAAACAACCAGCTCACGGTTTGCAGACCAGTGTGCGGATGCGCGCGTACTGACATGCCGGATGTTCGCGTTGCGCTGACAGGGCCGTAGTGATCAAGGAAGCACCAGCCTCCGATGAGGCTGCGAGTGCGTGTCGGAAGAGTCCGACGCACAGGCATGCCCTCATCAAAGCCGAGCGCAACCTCGTGAGGCCGGATGATCTCGACCATGTTCATCCGTCGTTCATCCGTCAGACGCGGTGCGGCTGGATCGCATCTGCAGGAATGACTCCGAGCCGTCCGGCTTGGAAATCTTCGAAGGCTTCGACGATTTCAGCCTGCGTGCTCATGACAAAGGGACCGTATGCAACAACCGGCTCTCGTAACGGCTCGCCTCCGATGATGAAGAGTTCGAAGTTCGGCGAGCGCGACTCCTGCTTCTCCGCAGCGGTGATGCGCAGTGCAGTGCCGTATTGAAGGATGGCGGTTTGCCCTGCCGACAAAGGCCGTTGTTCAACGCCGACTGAGCCCGAACCGGCAAGTGCATAGAGAATGGAGTTGAAGCTTGGACTCCACGGAATATCGATCTGTGCACCGGGCGCGAGAGTCAAGTGGGCGATTGACAAGGGTGTGTGCGAAATGCCTGGGCCCTTATGCCCATCAATCTCACCCGCGAGCACTCGCAGGACCGCGCCGCCATCGGCACTGGTCAGCAACGCAGAGTCTGCATTCTGCAGATCCTGATACTGCGGATCAATGCGCTTCTTATCGCGAGGCAGGTTGATCCACAGTTGCAGGCCATGGAACAGGCCGCCCGACTCGACCAGCTCCGCTGGTGGAGTTTCAATGTGCAAGATGCCGTTTCCCGCAGTCATGTACTGAGTGCCGCCGTCCAGAATCAGCCCACCACCACCGTTGGAGTCCTGGTGGATGAACTTGCCGTCAATCAGATAGGTGAAGGTTTCAAAGCCGCGGTGTGGGTGCCACGGTGTTCCCTTGGGCTCGCCAGGGGCATATTCGACCTCTCCCATCTGGTCCATGTGAATAAAGGGATCCAGATCAGCCGCGCTGATGCCGTAGAAGGCGCGACGAACCGGAAATCCCTCGCCCTCGAATCCTCGAGGTGCAGTGGTAACGCTGGTCACCGTGCGTTGGTCGGCAGCGGGATCCACGCTCACGCGGGGCAGGGTCAGCGGGTCAGCAGAGATGGCAGCCATGGTGGCTCCTTTCGAAAATAAGTAGTTTACCATTCAACTACCCACGGCACAAGCAGCAGCCCGCCTCTCAGAATGCTCCTCATAGCCCATACTTAGCCAGTGTCCACCGCCGCCGAAGATCCTGTGGAACTCGCGGTTGACCGAGCCTTGAAGCCCTTGCGAGATGACGCCGTTCGCGATGTCGAGGCCATCTTGGATGCAGCCCTGAAGGCCGCCGAGAAATCAACGCCGGCAGCCCCACGTGTGGCCGACATCGTCGCCGAGGCTGGCACTTCCAACCAGGCCTTCTACCGGTACTTCACCGGCAAGGAAGACCTAATGCAAGCCGTGATGGCTCGGGGTCTGCGGCGAGTGCGCGCATATCTCGTGTACCGGATGTCCAAAGCCACCGAGCCGGAAGCCCAAATTGAGCTCTGGATCCGCGGGCTGCTCACCCAGGCCACCAACCAGACAGCAGCAAGGCAGGGGGCCGCGGTCAGCGAGATTCTCGCTGGTTCGCATCGACGTCCCGATACTCGAACAGCAGAGGCCACCAACGCACTCTGGGATCTGCTGCTCGCCCCCCTGCAAGCCTTGGGCAGCGAGCAACCTGAATTCGACGCTCGGGTGATCCACGAGGCAACGATGGGCACGATGTCTCGACACCTTCAAGTCCAGTCCGTGCCGTCCGACCAAGAGTGCTCGCACCTCGTTGCCTTCTGCCTGCATGGATTGAATCTGCAAGCCTGATGCATGCAGAGCTCGATCGAACGGTCGCCGTCAATGGTGCACAGATTCGATACCGTGTCTTCGGTGAGGGAACTTCACCGCTCGTGCTCATTCACGGAGCTGGCGCGCATCACATGTGGTTCTACCGAATGTTTGCCGGGCTTGAGTACGACTGGCGAGTCATCGCCATCGATTTCAGCGGGCATGGCGCAAGCGACCATCGCACTGCATATTCAGTGCAGTTGTGGGCTAGCGAGATCGCCGCAGTCATCAAGGCCGAGCAGGCTGCGCCTGCCGTCGTGGTTGGTCACAGCATGGGTGCGCGCATCGGCGTAGCACTTGCCGCGCAGTACCCCGAACTCGTGCACCGACTGGTGATGCTCGACGGCAATGTCCGCTCCCCTGCTGAATACCCAAAGCCCGGTGATCGCCCTGGGCCGCGAGAACATCGAGTCTTCGCCACCCGCGACGAGGCCATTGCACGCTTCCGACTCGTGCCAGGGCAAGACGCACCCGGGACCGAACTGATGCGGCCGCTCGCGGAATATTCACTCTGCGAAGCCGAAGGCGGGTGGACGTGGCGGCACGACTGGAATAGCCCGACAACGCCATACGACGAATACATCAATGGCTGTATCGCACAGCTCACGATGCCAGTGACCTTTGCGTACGGCACCGCAAGCCCTGTGGTCAATGATGCCAAAGCTCAGTACTTCGTCTCACTTGCCCAAGTCGAAGTGACCATCTTGCCGATTGCGGACGGGCAGCATCACTTGATGCTCGACAGGCCCGATGAATGCATCGCAGCCATTACAGCTGCGTAGCAGCTACATCCGAATGACAACCTTGCCCGTTGACTTGCGCTCGGCTACGAATTGGAGTGCATCACGAGCTTGCTCGAGAGGAAACACATCGGAGATGTGTGGCACCACGCCCTGACTGACGAGTGCGTTGAGCGCGGCATCCCCGGCAGCAACCTCATTCGGCAGATGCTCACTGACGGTGCGAATCTCAAAGCCCTTGATGATTCCGCCCTTGAGCAGCACCAGATTCAGTGGAATGCGTGGGATGTCTCCCTGGGCAAAGCCAACGACGACAAACACGCCACCCCAGGCGATGCCGCGGAATGCTTCCTCGGCATATGGGCCGCCAACGGGATCAATGATCAGGTTTGCTCCTGAGCCAGTGATTGCTTTGATGCGCTCCTTCAGGCTCTCAGTTGTGTAGTTGATGCCAGCAACAGCACCCAAGCGCGCGCATACCTCGAGCCGCTCGTCGCTTGCCGCGACGGCGATCACGCGAGCACCGAGTCGGGTAGCAAGATCAACCGCTGCGGTGCCAACTCCTCCAGCTGCGCCAAGCACGACCACCCAATCATCTGGCTTGAGATGACCAACAGTCACAAGTGCGTGATACGCGGTGCGATAGGTAACGCTGAAGGCAGCAGCCTGTTCAAGAGTCAGACCAACGGGGATCGGCTTCAGCGAAGCTGCAGTAACAGCAATCTGCTCGGCGAATGAGCCAACAAAGGAACCGCCCATCACCAAATCGCCCACGCGAACATTCGTCACGTTGGCCCCTATCGAGGTGACCTCACCAGCGAATTCACTGCCAGGTGTGAAGGGAGTGGGGATCGAGACCTGATACAGATTCTCCATGATGAGCAAGTCTGGAAAATTGATTGCGGCCGCTCGAATCGCGACCACAGCATCATCTGGCCCCGCTATCGGATCTGGCAGATCCAGGATCGACAGTTGAGCCGGCGGGCCGTAATTCTCACAGACAACAGCCCGCATGACTTCTCCTCGTGAAATTGTTGATTGATGCTAGCCAGTTCGAAGGCCTATGGCATTCCACCATCAACGCGGATCGTGGCGCACGAGGTGTAGCTAGAAGCATCGGACGCGAGATAGATAACGGCGCCCACAATCTCTGGTGGATCACCAATGCGCTTCATCGCGATGCGCTGCATGCCTGGCTTCATCGCTTCCAGATCCCACGCCTTGGAGATGTCAGACATCATCGTTCCGGACATCACCGTGTTCACGCGAACTGCCGGACCGAAGGCAGTTGCGAAGCCCTCGGTCATTGTGTTCAGAGCAGACTTGGCACCGGCGTAAGGAATGATCGTTGCGCTTGGCCGGATGGAACCAGACGAGCTGATGTTGATGATCGAGCCAGCGCCGGCAGCGACCATCCGCTCGCCCATCAACGCGGTGAGCCGATAGGGACCCTTGAAGTTCAGGTTCATCACGCTGTCGAACATCTGCTCAGTGACTTCTGAGTTCTTCTCGTAGATCGGCGACATGCCCGCGTTGTTCACCAACACGTCGACTTTGCCAAAACGCTCATAAACTGCATCGACGAAGGGCTCGATCTCATCCCAACGCCCGACATGGAGTGCATAGGGCATTGCCTGGCGACCAGTGGTCTTCTCGATGTCCTGCGCCACCGTTACACAGTTTTCAAGTTTGCGACTGGCGATGACAACGTCAGCACCAGCCTGTGCACAGCCGTAGGCCATCTCTTTGCCCAAGCCCCTGCTACCACCGGTGATGACGACGACCTTGCCGGTCAGATCGAACAGGCCATCGAGATAGCTCATTTCACTCCATTGGGCATCGTCGCGGCGAGTCCAGCAGCCTGGCTCATGAGTTCGAGCACAAGTGGACCGAAGCCAGCAAGCGACGGATTGTCGAGATTTTCCCTCACGACTCTGGCATATGACATCTCGAGCACGATGGCCAATTTCCAACGAGCAAGAACGAGGTAGTAGTTGAAGTCTGCAGTGCTGCGACCGCTCAACTTCTCGTAGTGCGCTAGCAATTCCTCCAGTGAGGCCTGACCTGCCGTGGTGGCCTTGATATTCGAATCATCCGCGTCACCTGTTGGGCCCCAATCGCGCAATGCCCATGCGAGGTCAAGCAGCGGATCACCGATGGTGGTCATTTCCCAGTCGACAACGGCAGCGAGACCGGCCGGAACATCGTTGGTGAACATGATGTTTGCGAATTGGTAGTCGCCATGCATGATGCCGGGTTCCCAGGCGCGTGGCTTGTTGTTATCCAGCCATGCCGTAGCTTCGTCAAGCCCTGGGATCTCACGGAACTTGTATGCGTCCAGGAACGAGGTCCAACGGCCCACCTGTCGCTCATGGAAGTTGTCAGGGCGACCAAAGCCCTCCAGCCCTTGGGCCTTCCAATCAACAGCAGCAAGCTTCGCAGCACCTTCAACCAATGCGTACCCGAGCGAAGGGCGCAAACTGAGATCAGACGCATACGGCTCCGGCCATCCGCCACCTGTCATTGACCATCCGATGATCTGCTTCATCAAGTAGAAAGGGATGCCTAGCACTTCTGGGTCTTCGCAACCAACGACGAGCTCACCGCGTGGCACGTCAGTGCCATTCAATGCAGCTAGGAACCGCTGTTCGCGAAGGATCCCATCGGCGCGCGCAGGTCCCATCGTGCGCGGCGGGATGCGCATCACAGTGCGATCGCCTCCGCGATCAACGAGGTACAACTCGTTCTGCGAGCCACCAGAGATCTTTGTCAGTTCAGGGGTGTCACCCGTGCCCGGGCGATCAACCGAATCCATCCAGCGCGTGAGGCGCTCGAGCTCGGCGGGAGTGAAGGGATGTGTCGCGGTATCAGCCATAACAAGAGAATAGCATTCTGACAGGCCAGAATGCTATTCTTAGCAAGAATTATTCGTGGCTTTGCCTTGGGGTTCGCGCGGCGAGCCTGAGGCTATAAGCATGGTCGAAGGACAACGCTGGTAGTACCTCACCACGGAAAGGGCGCAGATGAACCAGAAGCCAAGAAATCTGCTCCTGGCTGGGCTGGCCCTCAGCGGCCTCCTCGTGCTCAGCGCCTGTGCTTCGGGCGCAGAACCGGCAGCAGATTCGTCCTCATCAGCTTCAGCCACTCCCACTTCAAGCATCACTCAGATCCCAGCGCTCAGCAGCGCTTGCGCCAGTGTGTACGAGGTTGATCTATTGGTGAATGACTACAACGCCGGTGCTGTGGCCAATGGTGACTTCACCGAGAAAGAGGCCTTGGCCGACTACGCGCGATTGACCAAGGCGGTCAACACCGGTGCCAAGACTGTCGTCGGTGGCGGCGCCGCCAAGGCCGCCGTTCTGGCCAAGAGCAGCAAGCGCAGTCTGCGCATCGTCAAGGCACTCAACAAGAGTGCAACTCTTGGCACCATGTCGTCTGCCAAATCCAAGAAGCTTTCAGCACAACGCACTCGCATGATGGGCGTCTGCACTGCGGCGGGCTACCCACTGCCGGCCGTTAACGCGCAAGCGAACGTGGACGTTACGCCACAACCATCTGCCAGCTGACTTCGGTTCATGCTGCTTGTCCTTGAGTTTCTTCTTGCCATTTTCGCGGGAGTACTCGCAGGCGCGGTCGGCGGAGGCGGCGGGATGCTGTTCGTGCCGATTCTTGTGTTCAGCGGTCTGACGCCCGTGGCTGCTGTCGCAACCAGCAATATCGGAATCCTGGTCACAGCTGCGGCCGCCACATTCAGCAATGCTCGAGCGCACCTGGTTCCCTGGCGGCGAGTGATCATGATTGGCATCCCCGCCGTGATCATCGCTCCACTTGGTGCGTTTGTCGCTCACCATCTGCCAGGCACTGCACTGCTCCTTGGTTTCGCTGCTCTGAATCTGCTCAACGTGGTGCTCACGAATCAACGCATCGATGCCGAGGACGCCGAGAATGCGCATCACACCAACGCAGCCACTGCAACGCAGATTGCTCTCACTGGTGGATCTGGCGGCTTCCTCGGTGGACTCTTTGGCATTGGCGGAGGCTTGATCACAATCCCGCTGCAGATCCTGTGGCTCAACACGCCCATCAAAGTTGCTGCGCGGGTGTCACTTGCCGTGATCGTGATGTCGAGCACGGCTGCCCTACTCGGACATGTGGCAAGCAGTGCCGACATTGATTGGCGGGCAGGGATTTTTCTTGGATTGGGCGGTTTGATTGGCGCGCCCATCGGCGCTCACCTCTTGCGTCGCATGACTCCGCGCATGGCAACTCGGCTATTGCAGACTGTGTTGATCGGCGTTGCCATTCTGGTCACGTCCAAGGCGATCGCAGGCTGATCAACTGGTGAGCATGCCCCCATCCTGTGCGACCGAGACTGCGTCCTTGCGCGAGTTCACGCCTAGCGCCTGGTAGATCCGAAGAGTCTCCTGGCGAATGGTGGACTCGCTGAACCCAAGATCCTCAGCAATGGACCGATTCGTTTTGCCATCGCGGATACCTCGTAGTACGAGTACCTGACGTTCGGAGAATCCGGAGTCCTCGTCACCGCTGCCCTCGGAGCCGCGACGCTGCTCTGTACCGCTCATCATCGAGAGCCGTAGTTCCAGCAGGCTGACGACCGCAGAAACAAAGGGCTTACTTGCTGGGTTCTCCGGGAGCGGCTCGGCGAACGTTAGGACAAGCACCTGTTCGGGGATGGTCACGCGATTAAGCGGGGCTATCACGACGGCGCCGCGCACGCTCGGTTGCAGGCTGTTGGGGATCAGCCGACTAAGGCGCGTGCCACTTTCTCCCCAAGATATGTCGCCCTTGGACAGCAAGCTCGACAGCGCTGGGTGGGCACTGAGCACGATCTCATGCACGATGTACGCATCCGCAACGCCATACGAAGATGTCAGGGTCAGCGTGCCCTGCGCGTTCACTGAGAACAGCAGCACGGTTTCGCAGGACCACGAATCAAAGATGCGCAAGGCAAGGAGCCTTGTCAGCTCATCCCACTTCGGCGTGCGCACTAGAGACTGAGCCAACAAGGTCAGCCGCTCCACCCGATCAGGAGCATTATTGGATGTGGCAACTGGCCGGTTCTCTGCTAGGACCATCGATACCTCTGACTAGTGTGCGCCACGGGCACGAACATAGTCACTTACAACGTAATCCCCCAAGCGGTCACTTGATGCCGCGAGCACGCGTCCACCATTGCGGCGAGCCATCTGATCAAGGAAGCGCTCCAGGCTTGGATCAGTGCCGAGTCGGAACCAGGAAATCGGCACCTTGCGACGAGTCATGAGATCGATCTGCGCCACGGTCAATGCGATGGTTTCATCGCTTGGCGGCCAGCTGAAGCAGGAGTAGCCCTCGTTGTCGATGTAGGCAGTTGGCTCGCCATCGGTGACCACCATGACTACTCGTTGCGCTGAGTGATGCTTGTCGAGGAACCGGCCGGCGAGCATCAAGGCGTGATGCAGGTTGGTGCCTTGGATATAACTGGCTTCAAGCTCTGGCAACTCATGTGGCTTCACCACCTGTGCAACATTGGCGAAAGAGATGATTTCCAGGGCATCCAGAGGATAGGCACTTGCAGCGAGCGAGTGGAGTGCCAGCGCCATGGTCTTCGCGGCGCCCCAAGTGTCACTCATCACCATCGAGAAGGACTGGTCGATCAACAGGCACACAGCGGCACGCGTGCGCGTCTCGGTTTCATGCACTTCGAAATCTTCGGCGCGCAATTTCAATTCAGCATCACCGCTCATGATCTTGCGATTCACAGCATTGCGAACCGTGCGAATGACATCGATGGGCTGTTCATCGCCGAACTGCCAAGGACGCGTCAGACCCGTGATCTCGCCGGCAGCTCCAGTGCGATGCACACTGTGATCGCCTTGCTTGCTGACGTCGAGCGAGGAGAACACCTCCTTGAGCGCTGAACGACCGATGCGTCGAACCGCCTTGGGAGTGAGTTCAAGTCGATCTCCATCGCGCTCGAGGTAGCCCTCCTCCTCGAGTTGACGTTGGATGTCGCGCATGGCACGCAGATCATCAACGGCCTGCCGACCGAGAGCGCGTGCAACTGCCTGCTCGTCAATGTTGTCCAGGTTGGCACGCGCATCGCTGTCGCTGAGCTGATCCATCAGCGCTTCAAGATCGGCCAACTCTGCAAGGGCTTGAGTTGCATCGGGAAGTCCCAGAGGTTCGTCACCACTCATGCTTTGCTTGCCCGACCAAGAGAATTCCGGGCGCATCGTCTGGAGGTTCTGTTGCAAGCGCGACATCTCATCCTGCAAGCCCATATCAGACAAAGCCTGCTGCATCGCCTCGGCAAGTTCGGCACGTTGTTCTGGGCTGAGTGAGTCCATCATGCGTTGCATTGCTGCTGCCTGCCGCGCAAGCTCGTCGATGAACTCTTGAAGAGTTTCGGGGGCGTCTGGGAAGAACTCAGAATGCTTCTCTTTGAAGTCTTCGTAATCTTGCGATGCATCCTCGCCACGTTGATGCTTCTCGAGCATCGCATTGAGGTCTTGCATCATTTCTTTCATCGCAGCGCGCGACTCAGGTGAGTCCATCTGCTTCATGCCTTGAGTCATGTTCTTGAACTGCTGATCGATGACATCGCGCTGCAGGCGATCCTTCAACTCCTGGAACTTCTGCGCGGCCTCGGGTGACTGCCAGTCGTAATCGGCAAGTTGCTGCACTGCGCGGCCAATTTCATCGGGCACAGTGTCGAGCATTGCCTCGCGGAAACGGGCGTCATCCGATGGATCTGGGAACAGCGCAGTGCGTTCTATCGTCAGCGCCTGATCGAGCAACTCGCGTAGATCGGTGAGCAGCCCATCCATCCGCCCAGACTTCTCCAGCTCGCGGCGACGCTTCTGCGCCTCGCGGAACATGTCGCGAAGACCATCGCGCTTTGACAGTCCCTCGCGGAACATGTCGCGGAATGCATCCTTCAGCGACTGCCCTTCGAGCAGTCTGCGGCCGATCTCATCCATGCCGCCACCGGCATCGACCGGGGCGGCAAGTGGATCGGGTCCGTCATGGAAGGACCCATACCGGAAACGACTCATGCGGCCCCGTAGCGAATGACCCCATCGACCTCGTCCTTATCAATCCGACGGGTCAACCAGAGACCTTCAATCGCAAACTCAACACAGGAAGCTGCAAGCCCCGGTGATTCAGCAAGATCCGGCTCTACTGCTTGCAGCAATTTGCCAAGGCCCTCGAACTTGCCGAGCTCTCCGATCAATGACTCCCCAGCAGTCTCATCTCCGGTCTGCAAGGTGTTGCCCTCGTCGAACCACTCAACAAGTGAGGTGAGCACCGGACGAATGTCATTGCCACCGAGCAGCAATCGCCAGGACTCAGCCGTCGCACGACGAGCCAGGTGCTGAAGCAACTCCTGCTCACGGCCCTCTTCGCTGACATCGAACTCGACCTTGCCGCGCAAGGTCGGCACAACGCCCATGAGATCTCCTACACGGGCAACGGGCTCACGCTCGCCGGTGATGGCCGAGCGACGAAGCGCTGCACCCGAAAGCGCTTCTGTGCAGGCGATACCGAAACGAGCTGAAACACCACTGCGCTGATCGATCGAAGATGAGCCGCGGACCTCATTGGTGAATCGAGCCACGATGTCGAGCAAATGGCCAGGAACAACGGCCTGGATTCTGGACTCTTGGCGAATCAGGTCGATCTCATCATCAATGTCGAGCGGGTAGTGAGTACGGATCTCAGCACCAAAGCGGTCCTTCAGCGGTGTGATGATGCGGCCTCGGTTGGTGTAATCCTCGGGGTTGGCACTGGCAACAACCAAGAGATCCAGTGGAAGGCGCAGGTTGTAACCGCGAACCTGGATATCGCGCTCTTCAAGCACGTTCAGCAATGCAACCTGGATGCGCTCCGAGAGGTCAGGCAACTCATTCATCGCGAAGATGCCGCGGTTGGTGCGCGGGACGAGTCCGTAGTGAATGGTCTCAGGGTCACCCAAACTGCGACCTTCGGCGACCTTCACCGGATCAACATCTCCGATGAGGTCGGCAACGGAAGTGTCAGGTGTCGCGAGCTTCTCGCCGAAGCGCTCACTGCGATGGCGCCACGAAACCGGCAAGGCGTCGCCCAACTCCTCAAACTCCCGACGACACCCAGCACAGATCGGCTCAGCCGGATCGTCGTTGATCTCGCAGCCCTGTATCACAGGGATCCACTCGTCAAGGAGAGCGGTGAGGGTTCGGATAAGACGGGTCTTGCCCTGACCACGCTCACCCAGCAGCACGATGTCGTGCCCTGCAAGCAGTGAACGTTCGACCTGTGGGATGACGGTGTCGTCGAAACCCAGGATCCCCGGGAGGCTGGGTTCCCCCGCGCGAAGTCGCTGGAGCAGGTTGGTTTGCATCTCCTGCTTGACGGTGCGCGATTCGTAGCCAGAGGAGACAAGCGCACCCAAGGTGGTAGGCAGGTCAACGGGGACAGAAGGGGCGAAGTTGGTCACATGCAGACCGTACGTGGCTGGGCGCCTTAATGCCAGAAAACGCCCTTCAAGCACCTTCAATTGGCAAAGTGCCCGCGCTCACAAAAGGAAAGTTCACCAAGGTGAACTTCAGTCCGAATCCTCATCCACTGAGCCTGGCGCAGATTGCCGGCGCGCCGCCCTGACCTGCTCTGGCGTCAGGGCCGAGCCACCGAGTCGAGCCGGTATCCACCACAAGTCCTCACCGGCCGGCTTGGGATAGCGCGCAACCGTCTCATCAAGAATTTGGCCCATCACTGTGCGGAGCTTGTCGGTTTCGGCGTGGGCATCGGCTCGCTTCTCAATCATCATCGGCTCACCGATGGTGATGGCGATGGTCTTGCTGCGAGAAAGGTCGCGGTGCCCGTAGCCCAAGACTCGCTGTCCGCCGAAGGTGATCATCGGAATGATCGGTACTTGCGCCATCGCGGCCATGCGCACCGCTCCGCTCTTGAACGGCAAGAGCTCGAATGACCGACTCATCGTGCTTTCCGGAAATACGCCCAGGAGCTCGCCGCCTTGCAACATGCGAACCCCTGCACGGAATGCCTCAGAGCCAGCATCGCGATCCACACTGATGTGACCCATCGCTCGCATCGGAGGACCAGCAACTGGGTGCTTGAAGATTCCGTCTTTGGCCATGTACCGCACGAGTCGGTGGCCAGCGCGATCAGCAGGGATACCTGCGAAGATGTAGTCAAGGAAACTCACGTGATTGATCGCCAGGATTGCCCCGCCAACGGCGGGAAAGTGCTCTTGTCCTTGGACATCGAACTTCAGTCCGAGGAGTCGAAGCATCCCCTTGGCCGCAAACACGAGGGGTCGATACACCGAATCTGCCATACGCAAAGGCTAGTCACGCGGCAAGATCAGTGCCTTGGACTCTAATTCGGCGTTCAGGACTCTTCGCGCAGACAATGGCGGAGGAGCATTTTCGATACGTGGAGGTAAGCAGCATGTGGAGCAATCGTGTCGTCGTTGGATTTGATGGCAGCGAAACCTCGCTTCTGACTGCCAAATGGGCCGCCGCCGAGGCCGAACTAAGGGGGCTCGGACTCACATTGGTCAATGCGCTCATCCTGCCAACATCAGGCGGCACTTTCGGCCCCGGCATGGCCGTAGGCCTGGACACCTTGGAAGACATTCGTAAGTCTGCGCAAACCACGCTCGATGAAGTGGCTGCCACATTGGCGGGCAAGGACGTGCAGTCGATCGTACAAATCGGATCCCCGACTGGTGTGCTGCTTGAAGCGAGTGAAACCGCAGCATTGCTTGTCGTCGGCTCGCGCGGACATGGCGGGTTCAAGGAGTTGCTGCTCGGGTCGGTGAGCTCCCAGCTCGTGGCCCACGCTGACTGCCCCGTGATCGTCATGCGCTATGAGACCGACGCCGCGAAGGATCGCATCGTCGTCGGCATCGACGGAAGCGAGGCGTCCAATGCAGCCGTCGGATTCGCATTCGCCACTGCCAGCCTTCACAAGTGGAAGCTTGTGGCAGTGCATGCCTGGGATGTGCCCTCCTTTGACTTGGTGATCATGCCTGGAACACCTGTCCCGACGAACTTCGAGAGCATCAATGACTCAGAGGTGCGCTTGGCAGCCGAAGTGCTTGCTGGCTTTCAAGCCGAATACCCAGATGTCGAAATCGAGCAGGTCGTGACACGTGGGAATGCGGTGAAAGCGCTGCTCGAGGCTTCGCCTGCGGCAGCCATGATCGTTGTCGGCACTCGTGGACATGGCCAGGTCATGAGTTCTGTGCTGGGTTCGGTCAGCCACGGCGTGCTGCACAAGGCAAAGGTGCCGGTAGCAGTCGTTGGAGAGCCCGTCGAGAAGTCTTGAGCAAAGCAACCACACCCGCAGTCGCACCTCATCGCTAGCCTGAACCCATGGCTAACGGCGATCAACTGGTGTGGGTGGACTGCGAGATGACGGGATTGCTCCCCGAAACCGATGAGATCGTCGAGATCGCCTGCATCGTCACTGACGCAGAACTCAATGAACTCGACGCGGGCATCAGCCTCGTCGTGAAGTGCAACGACGCACCTCTCGCGGCCATGGACGAGTTCGTCGTGAACATGCACACCGAATCCGGGCTTATCGACGAGATCCCCCTCGGCATTACTCTTCACGATGCCGAAGCGCGGGTGCTGGCGTACGTCAAGACACATGTGACCGAGGCAGGTAAGGCGCAGCTCGCTGGTTCCAGCGTCTACGTCGACCGCGGATTCCTCGCCAAGTACATGCCTGAACTCGATGGCTATCTGCACTACCGACTTGTCGATGTGTCCAGCATCAAAGAACTGGTGCGTCGTTGGTATCCGCGTACGTATTACGGCCTGCCCGAAAAGCACGGCAATCACCGAGCCCTTGGAGATATCCGCGAATCGATCGCTGAACTGCGCTACTACCGCGAAGCCGTCTTCGTTGCGCAGCCCGGGCCAGACTCGGCAATAGCCAAGGAACTTGGCATGCGTCACGTGGTCGACCACGCCCAAGGGAGCGAGTCCGGCCAGTAGGTCATCCGCTACGATTCCATTTCCGCGCGAGCGGGTGACGAGGTTTTCAACTGCGTCATGGTGGGTGTAGCTCAGCTGGTAGAGCACCTGGTTGTGGTCCAGGACGCCGCGGGTTCAAGTCCCGTCACTCACCCCACGAAAAGTTGTTGCAGCGCAACAACTTTTAGCGATTCGCTCCTCCCCATGTCAGCAGTGTGTCAGCATAAATGACACAGGGAGGGGCAATTTCATGGCCTGGATTAGGCGCAGGACACGCAGCGATGGTCTCGTTTCGATAGCCGTTCAATGGCGGGACATTCGCGGAAAGCTCCAGTCGGAAACGTTCAGGGAAACTGACGAGGCCGCCGCCAACGAATTCCTGCGACTCGTTGAGGGCAGTGGCGGTGACTGGCCTCCTCGTTGGGTCAAGGGGGAAGGGTTCCCTGCGGCCGTGTCGAGTGTGACGGTGCGGGCCGCCGCCCTGGCGTGGGTGGCGTCGAACACCCAGGCATCCGACCGGACCCGAGCCGAATACCGGCGCTCGCTGGATCGGTACCTGCCCGAAGGCGACCCGTTCGGAGAATGGCCCGCTGGGCTTGTGAAGCACTCTGATGTTCGCAAGTGGATAAGGCGGCTTCAAGACCGGCAAGTGGTAACGAAGAGAGGGGATTCTGCTGACACGCTGTCAGCAAAAACGATCCGAAACGTCCATACGGTCGTGTCGGCGGGCTTCGATCTGCTGCTGCGGGACGGAGACATTTCGTCGAATCCCGCACTTGGCGCTGCACCGAGCCTCGGGGACAAGCCAAACGATCATGTGCTGACCGTCGCGGAGTATCGAGCGCTCCTGTCCTACATTCCCCTTCACTACCGACCATTGATCGAGACGCTCGTGCGAACCGGCTCTCGATGGGGCGAGGCCACCGCGCTTCTGGTCGGTGACGTCAACCCAGACGCAGACAACCCGCGTATCCGAATAGACAAGGCCTGGACTGAGGGCGACAGACGCGGCGAATACAGGGAGGGCACCCCCAAGACGCAGCGGGGCTACCGAAGCGCCGCTATTGATGAGGCGCTGCTTGCGACGCTCGCGCCTCTCATGGTCGGTCGAGGCCGCGACGAGTTCCTGTTCACGACCGCCACCGGGCGGGTCGTCCGTCATAACAACTTCTACGCCCGAATTTGGGCTCCTGCCGCGACTACTGCGTTCCAATCCGGGGAACTCACGTTCAAGCCCCGCATCCATGACCTTCGACATGCGCAAGCGACCTGGCTCCTGGAATCCGGGGTACCTGTGGGCGAGGTTGCACGTCGCCTGGGACACGATCCCATCACCCTCATGCGGGTCTACTCGCACGTGTTGAACCCCGATACGCGGGCAAGCGCCAATGTCATCACCCGGCTGCTGGGTTCCACAGAAGGCGTGGAAGTGAACACCGCGATCGCTGCGCCTCGCAAGAGCCGGGCAAAACCCAAAGGGGTCAAGAAGACCGACCGCGACGCGAAGGGTTCGTCCGAAAACCCGAGGTGATCCCGGCGACCGACCCACTGACGACAACGTTGGACGCCTTGACCTCCGCCGCGCTCATCCACGCGTCAAGGTCAGTGATCTTGAACCGCAGCGTCCGGCGACCATGCCGGTAGCCGGGAAGGTCACCATGACGGAACGCAGCCTTGACGTAGTCGGCAGTCAGAGACGTATAGGCGGCAGCTCCATCTGCAGTCAGCCACGCAGGTGAGATAGTCACTGTCAAGGTTGGTTCGCCTATCTTGACCTGCGCTCTCGCCATGCTGTCCCACCTCCTTTCGTGATCGCCACTCGTCCCTATGCCTGGTCAACCACGCAACCCGTCTGGTGCCTCGCAAGTTGCGCCGACAACGGATGTCTCCGCTTCAGGTTGAGTGCATTGCGTCAGTCGTCGAACCAGCAGAGCTCGAACCACGCCACCCACTGAGCAGCGACGATGTAGGCCTCCGCGCTCGCGGCTGCGCCCAAGGCGCAGACGACCAAGTCCCCGCATTCAAGAACTCCTGAGTCGTTGACGCCTAACCAGTGCTGAGCATCGAGGCCCTGGCATTCCGGTAAGCACGGCTGCACTGATGACTCAAGGGCGATGCTGGCGGCCCAACAGGCGACGTTGCTCAGGACTGCTGAAGCAATGTGTGGCGGGATCTCGGGCACCAGGAAGTCAGCCATGAGTGCCCCGGCATCGTCGAGTCGCTGGACCACGACTTCGGTTCGGTTCAATCCAACTGCGATCAAGTCTCGACGGTTGAGCGGTGTGTCAGCAGCCAGCGCATCTGCGACGTCGTAGAGCAGTTGCATCGCGTAGCGAAGTCTGTTGAGTCCCGGCTCCCATTCGTTGGCCGGAGACATTGCCTCGTCAAGCCATTCAATGACGTCCATGACGGTCCTTTCGCAGAGTGCTGGTCGAAGACAAGTGCTGTCACCTCTACAACGGTGCGACCCCCTTGGTACCTCGCATTTACGGCGTCACATCGACATCCCCGAACTCGGGAGGCCCGTGCGTCTGCCGTATGAAGGCCTCGCCGGGCCCCGAGTAGGTCCGAGGGCGCTGTGGGGTGAATCGAGGTGTTCGGCACGGCCGGCGAGCACTGCGTGGACTCTCTCGAGGACTTCGTCGTCGAGGTCGGCAGGGTGCCACTGTGCGGCTGCTCGCATTTCCTTGTCCGTGAGGTAGTCCCGGGCATCGGCAACGAACAAGGTTCGTCCACGGGCACGACTCGCGCTGACGTACAGGCTGGCCGCGTCTTTGGTCGGGGAAAGCGAGGCAATGTGGATTTCGCTGGTCTGGCCCTGCACCGTGTGCGTGGTTCCGACGTAGCCGTAGTCCAGATGCCTGAGCAGAGCATTGGGCTTCAGGCGGCGCTGCTTCCCATCGTCGAAACGGACGCAGACTTCGTCCCGGCCTGCGTGGACGACTACCGCGCGGTCGCCTCGGACAAGCCTGCGCGCGGGATCCCGATGGCTCAGTGGAGTGCGAACGCGTAAGACCGTGCCAGGGGCCAACACTCGCTGGCCCGAGCGTCCTTGATAGATGACCGCTGCAGCCGGGTCGATGGTGTGTGCTGCGAGGAGCTGAGCGTGGATGCGGTCGTTGAGGTCATCAACCTCAGCATTGGTGACCGCATCGCACGTGACGTTGTCAGCGCCATGTGTGCTGATCGCGCGTACCACCGTGGTAGCGACGAGATCAAGCTTGTGCTCGCGATTGCGGGCAACCAGAACGGCACCATCGGCGGTGAGGTGTTCCCACGCGGTGTCGAGATCTCGGGCGTGCAGAGCGGCTGCGACCACCCGACCTACTTCGGTGCGCTGCCGCTGGTTGACCTCGAGTCGAATCACGGAGTCCGGCTGTGCTGAGCACAGGACGTTGAAGGCGTCGCCGGCTCCCACTGCTCGCAACTGGGCATGATCGCCCTGCAGGACCAGACGCTTGCCCTTCTGCGCGCAGTAGTCGGCGACTCGCGCGAGGGTTGCAACGTCCGCCATCGATGCTTCGTCGACCACGATGACCCGAGCGTGCACCGGCTGACCGCTAGTGATCCGATGGACCAACGCGGTCAGGTTCATCCACGGCGCACCCGACTCGTGACCTGCTGCGGAAGCGGCGCGCGTCGCGGTGGACGTCACCAGCAATCCGTACCGCTCGCCGTTGAATCCCATGTGAGCCGCCGCCAGGACGCTGGTCTTGCCCGAACCGCCGACGCCTGAGATCAACGTGACCGGTGCGGTGCCGTCCACGATTGCCTGCACTGCGCGCTGCTGTTCGCTAGACAACTGCCAACCGCGGTCGACCTCGAAACGGCTGATGCCCGTCCCTGTTCGCCAGGTCAGCCCTGGAGCCTGGTAAGCGCTCGTGGACATGCGCTCCAACAGGCGAGCCTCGGCCTCGAGTGCGGACTTGGAGATCCATTGCTGCCCGCCGCTGCGCATGCCGCGGTCCCGTGATTGGTGCGCACGGACGAAACCATCCTGGACAACCACGCGCGTGATGAGCGAACGTTCGGCTTCGGGCATGCCAGCAGTTGCCAGATCCACGATGGATCGGATCTTGGCCAGACTGGTGACGGACTCGTGCCGGCAAGCGACATACGACACCCAGTCGACCCAGTCACGGTCCGACCACATCGATGGCGAAGCGAACCGCTCCCCCGTCGCGTCGCGCTCCGCCGCAAGGTCCACTCCAAGTTCGCCGGCACGCGTGAGTACCCGTTCGCGCAATTGCGCCCAGGTCGGTTGCTCATCAGCCTTCGCTTGGGTGGCTCGCGTTTTCGCGGCACGATTGCGGGCACCTCGACCCGACGTGGAAATGGGTTGCCCGTCGTCAGCGTCGGCCTCTTCCGCCAACACCGCCTGACGGCCGCGGGAGAACGCCCACAAAGTGTCGTCGCTGAATCCACCTGCCTCCCATTGCGCCGTCCGCGGGCTAAACCACACCTCCCCCAACAGACCTCGAGCCTGGGCCTCGGCGAGAACGAACTCCTGACCCCACGCAGCGAACCGCGGTGCGTTCACATGCAACTCGCGCCCACCGTCGGCCATCGTGCGGACAATCCCGTCCTGTCCGACGAGCACGTTAGGCAAGGTGCAGTGCACGTGCAGGTGCGGGTCGCCGGCACGGGAAGAGATCTCAGTCGCGATGAACCCGGCCCAACCATCCGCTGGCATCAGCATGACGTTTTGGCCTTCCCCGCGATGGCCGGTCGAGCAGAAGCCCGCCTCAGCCATCAGCCGTTCGAGCGCGCGCGTTGCCGCAGTCTCCATAACGTCCAGCCATTCCCCAGCCACGACAGGATCTCCGGTCAAGGCATATAGGCTGATCGACTTCGGAAGTGTCAACGTCAACTCATACCCGGCATTGCCGACCGGCTCGCGGCGCGACGACGCTGCCTCAGCGGCTCGCCACACCCGCTCCCCAAGTTCCTCGTCGCTCAACGTCTCCACCTCAAGTGCGTCCAGATCCAACTGCTGAACCGCGTCGGTATCCCGGCGCGCGGCGACCGGGCCGAATAGGCGGGCGCGAGTCGAGCGACCAAGTGCGGAATGCAACTCCGACTCCTCCACATTCGCGCCAGCACGCGCTGCGGCGCGAAGCAGCCCGGTCGCAGTCAGGAACGACACTGACCTGCCTCGCTCAGCACCTCGGGAAACGGCGCGCCACCAGTTGCCCGCATCCCGCGACGCGAAGACGCTCCCCGGGCCGAGGCCAGCCCGGCACATGGCGGCGACAACGACATCATGGATCGGCCCGGCTGGAACACGCGCCAGTTGCGATCGCTGCATCTTCACCCCGCGCGTCAGATACCGACCCGAGAAGGCCAACTCAATGTGCAGGTAATCGACAGGGTCGACGATGAGTTCGCCCGGTCGAAAGCCGATGAGTTCTGCGGTGGCACCGGCCCCGACGAATCGCACGCGTCGCGCGTCCTCCGCGCCCGCACCGACCCGATAGGCAACCTGCACGTTCCCGACTCCGGTGTTGCCAGTGACGCGATACCAGACCTGACCCATCCCAGCAGCCGTCTGACCGATGATCGTCACCTTCGCGTGAGCCGTCATCGCGACACCGGTGAATCCGGATTCCAAGCCGGATAATTGATTCTCGTTCTTGAGTGGTTCGTGATCGTGCTAATTGGCATGGATTTGATTGGTTGGCTTGGAGCTCCTTTGATCGATTCTTGTGTCGTTCGATGTGATGTCTGTCCGGGATTGAGTTCGCTTCTTGGGCTACTTGGCACTTGCTGCGGTTGAAGGGTCATACCCCTTCAACGGTGCGACCCCCTCGGTACCTCGCAATTACAGAAATTCCATGGAAGTACGCGCCCCGGAGTGGGTGTCGCTTAGCCATTTGGCTCGTATGGATTCAGTCTGGAATACATCCTGAGTGCACACATGTGCGGCCTATTCCGTCGTCCCTCGACCGTGGACGTGACCCAAGCTCTCCAGCTCGTAGGAGGAAGATATTTAGCATGACGGAGCAAGATGAGAATCCCGATGTCCCGGGTTCATTTTTCGACATGCGCCAGCAAATACTCTCTGCAATCAATTCGAGGATCGTATTGCTCGTTGGTCTTGCAACGCTGAAAGACCCTTCGTCAAATGTTCCTGAACGACATCGAACGGCGGCAGAAAATCCGGAACATATCGCGAGCCTCAATGCCGCCACAGTGGTCCAAATCTTCGGACACATCGAGGGTTTTGTGGAAGGCGCCGGAACTAGGTTGGGGCCGGCGATTGTTGCGGCAAGAGCGCAGCAGAAGGAGGAATTTCGGAAGATTACGAAGCAGGCAAACATTGAGGCGCGGGCCAGGGGAGTATCCGAAGAGGGGATCAAGTTACTTTCCAATATCGGGATGAAAGCATTCGAAGCACTGCGTCCTGGTACCCCCCGAGGCCGTCTCGATCTGACCCTTGACAGGCCTGAACGGTGGGAAGATGCGCTTCGTCGAATCTGGTTGGGCGCTCCTCCCGATAGGCCTCTACCGAAAGACCTTTCCCAGACATTGAACGAGCTGGCTCAAGTTCGAAACGTTCTATTGCACCGGATGGTGCGGATAGATCGAGCTGGGCTGGCGGCGGTGATTGAGGGGCCGTGGACTCAAGAGGACGAACTCGTTCATATCGACGGAGAAATTTACAATCGCTATATCGCTGCTCTCTGGACCTATGCCGAAGAGATACAAGACCGCTTCCTCATCGTCCTGAATTCTCCGCCTCGAAATCCCTCGCTGGAAGACTGGCGAAGTCGTAAACCTGCGGGTGGCTAGGTCCGTTTTGTAGTCCTACCGGCCGTCCTAAACCCGGAGAAACCTCCGACAACTCCTAGACCGTTTACGCCACTTTCAGATGCTTACTGCTGTCCTAGTTGCTCGACCACCCGTGGACTTGAGCCTTCTGGGGTGTTTGCGTTGCCTGGGATTCCTACCCACTCAGCTGGTCGTAGAAGTATCGGGGCAGGCGACCTTTGCCCATTTCCGGGAATCGAGGTCGGTCATCGCAGGGGGTGTCTGCTGAATGTTCAATGGCTCGCAGTTGTCAGTCCTCTGCCTAGACTAGACACATGCCGAGTCGTGAGGAAGCCGCTCACGCTCTGTTAGAGCGTGCAGAGCTCAGACGCCAGGAATTTAGTGCGCGCATCGGCGACAGGCACCGAAGCAAGTTCGGCCAGTTTTTCACTCCTGGCCAGGTTGCGCGCCACTTAGCGTCCCTGCTGGACGTCCCGAAGGCGGGTAAGTGGCGAGTAGTGGATCCAGGTGCGGGGACTGGGAGTCTGACGGCCGCGGTTATGGCGCGAGCCATCGAAGCAGGATTCAAAGGGAATATCGCTTTCACGGCTTTCGAGATTGACGAGTCATTAGCGGTTGGCCTAGATGAAACCCTCGAAGAGTGTGTGGCCGCAGGGGGTGAGTTTGGAATCACTGTCACGACGGATCGACATACCGACGACTTTCTGAGCTGGGTCGCCTCGCACGACCAACACGGAGGTCAGGAACTAACGAGGTTCGATGCGGTAGTTATGAACCCGCCCTACAAGAAGATCGCACGCGGTTCACGGGAACGACTGATGGCTGAGAACGCAGGTTGCGGGAGTCCGAACCTTTACACGGCATTTGTGACTATGGCGCTGCGTGTAATGGGCGATGGTGGGCAGATCGTCGCTATTACGCCCCGGAGTTTTGCTAACGGTCCCTATTTCCTATCGTTCCGCCGGGACCTGCTTCTGCACACTTCGTTACGCCACGTCCACGTGTACGAGAGCCGCTCCTCGGCGTTCGCAGACACCGAGGTACTGCAAGAAAACGTGATCTGGCGGGCAGATGTCGGGGCCAAGCGTGGAACCGTCGTCATCTCCCACAGTGAATCGCCAGCCCATGAGGCTGTAAGTCGGGCTGTTCCACATAAATCGGTGGTATCTGATGACGATGGCAACCTCTTTCTGCACTTCCGTCTCGACGAAGACGCTGACGCGGTGGCTGGACTAATGGAAGCAATGCCAGAAACGTTGACGACGCTTGGCGTGGAAGTCAGCACAGGGATTGTTGTGGACTTCCGAAGCCGCGAACACCTAAGTGAAATCGCCACCCCCGACACAGTGCCCATGGTTTACCCCGCGCACTTAAGAGGTGGAGTGTCGCATTGGCCTGATGGCGTTGAAAAGCCGAGTTATTTTGTAGCCACCGATACTTCACGGAAGATGCTTCTGCCTGAAGGTTGGTATGTTGTTGTCAAGCGTTTCAGTGCGAAGGAAGAGAAACGTCGGGTAGTTGCCTCACTTTGGGATCCCGTGCTGAACGGTGGCCCCGTCGCCTTCGACAACAAAACAAACATATTTCATATCCGCAAGCAAGGGTTGGACGAAGAGGTAGCTAGGGGCCTAACTGCGTATCTGAATACGCGATTCGTTGATGAAGCCTTCAGACAGTTCAGTGGGCACACACAAGTGAACGCCACTGACCTCAAGGAACTTCGTTACCCGACCGTGGACCAGCTGAGAATAATGGGCCAACGCCTCGAGAGTAGCGCGCCTTGGGGAGATGAAATGGACGATCTGCTCGTGGCATCTATGCGGCCCGAACGGAAGTCAGCATGAATGCTCTCGACAGTGCTGGCGTTCGGACGGGCCAAGCAATCATGGCCCTGAAGGACCTGGGGCTTCCAGCAGCCCAGCAGAACGAGCGCACTGCGCTGGCGTTGCTCGCGCTTCTTGGGATGACACCTGAGACGCCATGGGCAGATGCTGCAACGCCGATGCTCGGTATCACTCAGATGATGGCGGTGTTCCGTGACCATTGGGGCAAGGACTACGCGCCGAACACGCGCGAGACAGTGCGTCGACAGTCCGTTCACCAATTGATCGCGGCGGGAGTGCTCGTTCAGAATCCCGATGACCCAACACGTCCTGTGAATTCCGGAAAGAACGTCTATCAGGTGACGCCCGAAGCCTTCTCGGTTCTGACCGCATTCGGGACTGATGCCTGGGCTGCCCTCGCTAAAGGCTACAGAGAAGAAGTGGGTTCGCTTGTCGAGCGCTGGGCGATGGAGCGTTACCTTCAGCGGATCGCAGTCACCCTTCCGAATGGTGAAGCAATCACGCTTTCGCCAGGAGGCCAGAACCCTGTGATCGTTGCGGTCATCCAGGAATTCTGCTCGCGCTACACACCCGGTGGTCACGTCCTTTATATCGGTGACGCAGATGACAAGTGGGTCGTGCGCGAGGACGAGGCGCTCAGAGCGCTTGCGATTGATGTTGATGAACATGGGAAAATGCCAGATGTTGTCATCCACGACGTGTCTAGGGGCTGGCTCATACTCGTCGAGGCAGTAACGTCGCATGGGCCCATGGATGCGAAGCGAGTTGATGAACTCAACAGGCTGTTCGCTAGTTCGACTGCCGGGTTGGTCTTCGTCACGGCCTTTCCTGATCGCGCGACATTCAAACGATGGGCCGGAGATTTATCGTGGGAGACGGAAGTGTGGCTCGTAGCCGAGCCGTCACACATGATCCACTTCAATGGAGATCGCTATCTGGGTCCTCATGAGCGCACCGTGTCCGACTTCATGTGGAACGAATGACGGCCTAGCGTCGTCAATACCCGTGTAGCCCCTACCTCAGGATGTCGCATGCTGTCTCATACGAGACAGCAATGGATGTAACTGCGATGGCATGATCGCCCTGCAGCGAAATCAGTCAGCGACGGGGGAACTATGTCCAACTACAGGCCACCTGCAAACCGCATTCATCGTGGCTTCTTCTACTTAGATGATGAAACGGTCATCAACTCACTATCCGCAGTCGAGAGCGGAAAGATCGACGAGGTCGCGGCACGAGTAAATTCGGCTCGTGAAGGGGGCTTTGGCGGTGGGCTGGGATTCTCGGGAGTTAGCTTGGAAGCTTCTAAGAAGTCCTCGTCGGAGTTCGAGGAGGAAATGGTAAGAACCCGGACGAGATTCTCAGTATTCGAACTTTGGTACCAGACTCTAAAAGAGGGAAAGGCACTCGGGTCCTTTGATGGCTGGGGGCCAGATGCTCTTCTCAATGTAGCTTCAGGCGACACGGTTGAGTTTCGCGCACACCTTGAAATCGCGCCAATACAGACTCTCTTCAGGCTCTTCCTTTGGTACGTCAGCAAGGCTAAGGAACAAGGTCATGTCATGAGCGCCCAGGGTGCCGAATTGAAATCTTTAAAGGAGAACGAACGCGTCATCAGAATGTTCCTCGGCGATGGCGAAGATGATCAAGTAGTCGTTATCGCAACGCCGAATGGCGAGGCGGGGCCAAAAGTCGCTATGCCGATCAAAACACGATGGCTCATTGGTCGCTTCGGGCAACTAGGTGGGGAGTATTCCATTGTGGCCCAGGTGGATCGCATCGTTCCCGAAAGTCAAGAGATCCCTGCGCTACGGTTGACGCACGACCTTGCGGCGACCTCGCTTGAAATGACCCTTCTCAAGGAAGCCATCGAGAACTTCAAAGAGCCTGCAGAAAGCATGGGGATCACGATCACGGATGATGACGCAGCAATCGCTGGTCCGCTCCTGTGGTTGGAGCCAATTGCTCTCTACCGATAGACAAGATCTATCTGCATTATTGCCGCCAGACTGTGGCCTTACTTCATGTATCTAGGTTGTTCGCGGTTGTCCCAAGCCCATTATCGCGTTGTTTGAAAATTTGATGCTGGAATTCCCATAGATTCCTCTTCGCGGATGAACCCTGGCTTGAACTAGCTTGGTACTCACCTTCCTAGTCAGACACGATCAGGTTAAGCCCCTACGACGACTGCGCCTATGGCGTCTTGTGCGCTCAACGAAAGAGCATCTAGGACTTCCGGATACACCAGAAGGCGCGAGCGCGCAGTTCCGTCCTTGATGCGCTGCGTCAGTCTGCGCGGATACTCCTGAGCTATGTAGTTGAGCACCGACCGATAGGGGGACCAATCCAGACTGTGAGCCCCTGAGTTGCGAGCCTTGCCGTCCTGCAGCAGCTTCTTCAGAATGGCAGGCCGGTCGGCTTGTCGTCTGCGCTCAACGACCCACAGCAAAGACTCGACGGACTCCGCAACTCGACGGATGTTGTAGGGCAGTTCTTCCGCGCTCCATTCCATCTGCAAGAGGGCGATAACTGCGTTTAGATCAGCGATTGTTTGATTGGTGGTCGGAAGTAGATCGGTGCCCGCGAGAGATCCGATTCCACCAATTACAACCTCAGCCTGCTCCAACGTGGCTCGAATCTGATGCGCGATGCGTTCTCGACGCCAGTCACGGAGTTCCGTCTTGTAAATCAAGTCGTGCGTGGCGACTGCCCAGGCGTGCTGAAGAAATGTCTTCACCTGCACTTCAAACACCACTCCGTCAGGGATGCCCGACTGCTCGCCCTCGACGCGCTGGTATTTGACGTATAGGCGAAGATCGTCGAAGGGAAAACTATCGGGCGAACTTGAGGTGAACGAATTTGATACAGGTCGTCTTTCCTGGAGTGTGTATTTGTCGAGGACTAACTCCACCGCCGCCTCGATTTGGGTCGCGTCAGGGACCACGAGGGTTGCTGCAAATACGTCCTCAACCTCTGTGATGGAGGCGATCCGTCCGGTCTCTACTTTGAGAGCGAAACTCTCTAGCTCCTTCACACGACTCTCGTAATGCCAGACAGTTCGCTTGCGTTTCTGCAGATCGCGGTCGATCTCCTTTTGCAGAAGCTTCGCGATTTGCTGCTGGATTCTGAAGGACTCACGGATGGCCGCATCGATTTTCAACGAAGTCACCCCAACTGCATGGCTTGCTGCAACGCATCTAGCCGCGCAATTCTTTGAGGTTCCTCAGTTGTCGCTCCGACCGACGCAGACTTGTACTGCGCGACGAGTCTTTCAAACTCGGTTGCGGCGCCGTCGACTGGCAGAGAAGGCTCGTTTGCACTGGCGTCGTACGAGCCTACGGCCTCCATGAACTTCCGATAACGATCTCCGAACTCTGTCAGACCAGCCGGCGCATTGCCGAGTTGGTTGATGTACGACCACAGAGTGTAGAAATGGAGGAACGGCTGAGCAATCGTCGACACCACTTCAGTTTCCTTGTCGAGGTCATCAAGCCAATCGCGAAACCCGAAGAAGTCGACCGTGAAATTATCAACATCGAATGGAGTCTCATCATCGTCAGCCTCATCGAGTTCGGCGAAGAATCCGTCCAGATCTTCCTGATCAAACCCACTCACTTTGTGGCGCACGGTGACCATCGCCAGCTCAGCGAGGTTTTGAACGTCTGCCATTCTCTTTTCCTTGGCGGTCGTGTGGATCTTGAAGCGCTTCCACATCGGCTGGATAATCTCGTCTTCGAGGAAGTTGATAAGCCAGCCGTCGAACCGTGCGTGCCTTAGTTCCTGAGCAGTGAGTTTGCGGGAGTTCTTGTTGAGCCGTTCGAAGACTTCTCTCACAAACGTTGGAGAGACATCGTCGATTTCCTCGACAGTGACTCGATAGTTCCAAAGGCGCACCCGTGCCTCGTCATCTTCTGACAGGTCGCGCCACCGCTTGCCTGCGAAACGCGAATCGCCGAAATCGTGCGGCAGATAGACCTTGTTATCGAGGAATTGGAGCACGGTGCTTATGCGCTGTTTGCCGTCGACAACATGGTATGTCGCCTCGCCCGTTGCCAGATCGATTGTCTTGTGCAGGAAGATTGGAGGCGACGGGTAGTTCTTAAAGATTGTGTCCATGAACGATCTGCGATCCCGTGGCGTCCAGACACTTCGCCGCTGATACGGAGGATCGAGATCGAGTTGCTCGCGCCGATTTTGCTCCAGTAACCAACTCAGATCCTGAGTGGTCACAGTTCGGTTAACCGTTTCGTAGGGCTCCTCGTCTGGCACAACTCCTCTTTTCTGATCATCAGCGCCACCGCACGATGAACCTTTTCCCGGGAGGCTACCAATCTGCAGTCCACTATTTGAGGTTCCTTGTCACGGTACTTTACGAGACTCTCGTGCAATGCTTCGCCAAGCGCTAGGCGATGTTCTGCGCGTTCTCCGGGCGGCCCAGCATCAAATCCCCCGCTCGCACATACTTACCATCGAACAAGCCGCGCAGGCACTTGGCGTTACGCCACGAATGATCCGCCGTCTGACGGCAAGTCGGCAGTTGCCGTATGTGAAGGTTGGGCGACTAGTGCGGATTCGCGACACCGACATTGCCCAGTGCGTCGAGGAGTGGACCGTGCCCTCTATCGAGTTTCGAAGGACGCCGAGGTGTCTACGCCAGTGTTAGCCGATCTGGATGCGCTTGTCTCCGTACTCAACCTCGACGTGCAACGTGCCGCCAAGCGCTTCGACGTACTTTCGAAGCGTGTCGACTTGGGAATGTTCGATTTCTCCGTGCTCAATACGAGAGACGCGGTTCTGACTGACATGGAGGAGTGAGGCGAGTTCAACCTGGGTCAGGTTCGATGCCTCGCGCAATTCGCGAAGCCGATAGGCACGGACCTCATCGAGCAAGCGCTTCTTGTGCGCGTCAACTGCAGCCCGATCAACAGGGCGCTCGCGCAGCAGATCCTCAAGGCTCTTAGCCATGATGCCCTTCCTTCCGTCGTTCCAGGTGCTCGGTCAAGCGTTCGTCAGCGACCGGGATGTTGACTCGATACCACTTCTGCCAGTTTCCAGCCTTGTCTCCAGCCACCAGCAGGATTGCACGGCGATCCGGATCGAATGCAAACAGCACCCTGAGCTCGGACCGACCGCTGGATCCCGGCCGTAACTCCTTCATGTTCTTGTGTTGCGAGCCGACCACTGAGTCGACCAGAGGCCTTCCCAGTCCCGGTCCGCGTTCGGCCAGTAATTCCAAAGCAGCGATGACCTGTTCATAGGACTTCTGGTCCAGTGATATGAGCCAGTCCTCGACAAGGTCAACTTCCACTTCCCAACGAGCAGTCACGCTACACCCTCTAGGCTATATAGCGCAAGTGTTGTATTCATCCGGAAGACCTCTGCAGTCGCGGAGGTCTGGGCCAGATAGTCGTCCGGTCGCTGGCGCAGTCGCACCAATGCCTCGTTCACAGCGACACCCTCTCATCTGCCCACCGGCGGCGGACCAAGCTCGTCTGGCGCAGCAACCTCGTCGAGCGAGTCCAGTCGAATCTGTCCTTCGGTGTTCAGACGCCGCAGGGCTTCAACGAGAGCTTCATGGCCGCCATCCGAAAGCCGACTAGGCAGATGGCCGGGATAGAGGAGATACTCTGCTGACGGCGTCAGCACGATCAAGCATTCATAGAGGCACACAAGCACGCATGGGAGCGGGGTTTCCCTCATAGAAGAAGGCAAAGTGGGTGGTTCAAGTCCCGTCACTCACCCCACGAATTTTCGTTTAACCGCAATAGTTTTGAAGGTCGCTACTCTCGTGTGAGAAGAACCCCCAAATCCGGTATACACGGTGCCCGAGAGGGGCTCCAATGCTCAGTCGCGTTCCACCCGCCAACCTCACCGCGGCGATGGCGGCGTTTTGCACGTAGGGGGCGGCGAACCCTGTCGCTGTCTACCGAGGCGGAGGTCGGTCGGACTGGTACCTGCCGGCCATCGACAAGCGCTTCGCCGTCACGTGCGTCCGATCAGGGCCTTCGCCTAGCCCGGGCATTCACGTAGTCCGAGGTGGCACTCGCATGAATTGATGCAAGTGCCTGTCGTTGCTGGGTTTCGAAGGCACGCGCTACCTTGGCGCCCGTGATGTTCTCGATGTTCCTCCTGTGGATGGCGGCATTTCTCGCCATCATCCTTCGCTGGAAGTGGACGATCGCTCTGGTTCTTGTCTGCTTGGTATGGACTGCAGTGATCCTCAAGTCCCATATCAGCGATCCGATCCCGCTCAACTTCTAGAGCGACCATGTCCTCCATCAAGACAAGCCGACGCGAGGCCCAAGAGGTGCAACTTTCGCGGTGGGTCAACATCCTTGCCCTCTTCGCCCTGATCGGCGTGCTGGCCGGATCCCTGCATCTGCAGTTCGGCGTCGGCGAGCAGCCCTGCCCACTGTGCCTGGTTCAACGCTCGGCGATGATCGGCCTGGCCATCGGGCCACTCATGAATCTTCTGTGGGGAATGCGGCCAGCCCACTATGCGATCAGCATCCTCGCCGCGGTCGTCGGTGGGGCCGCCTCGACACGGCAGATCTTGCTCCACATCGCAACGCCGGGCGATCCCGGTTACGGTCCGGCCGTCGCCGGACTACACCTTTACACTTGGGCCTTCATCACCTTCACCATCGCCATAGTCGGGTGCGCTCTGCTCCTGCTGTGGGACGCGCCATTCCGAGCAAGCGACTCCGGCATCCTCCACCAAAGGCGCGTCATTCGAGTGCTGGCGTTCACAGCGATCAACTGGGTGGCCCTTGACCTGCTTGTGATCGGCTTAGCGGTGATACCGGAGTGTGGGCTGGGATCGTGTCCCGACGACCCCGCCAACATCGCTGGGTTCGGAAACGTGCCCGGATGGGCAGCCGTGATGTCCGCTGGCCTGCTCGCCCTCGCCATTGCAATGGCCATCGTGATGAACCGAAGATTGGTACCGGACCGCGCGAGCGCGAGCATTCCGTGAGTCCGCCCTCCGCCCAAGTCGCGCTGTTCACAGGTGCAGGGATGTCCGTGAGCGCAGGGTAGTTCTTGTACTTGTGGTGACGCCAGGATTGGCTATCGAGCACTTTCAACGTCCTGCCTACTAGGCCATACTTGGTTAAACGCTTTGTGTCACCTTGCGCGCCCCACCTATTTGGGAGGACGTCATGACCACCATTCGCGCCGCATTGGTCCAAGCAAGTTGGACCGGCGACAAAGAGTCAATGATCCTCGCGCACGAGGGCTATGCCCGCGATGCAGCCGCACAGGGCGCCCAAGTCATCTGCTTCCAGGAGCTCTTCTACGGTCCGTACTTCTGTCAGGTCCAAGACCCTCAGTACTACGAGTACGCCGAATCGATTCCTGGGCCTACCACGGAACGCTTTCAAGCTCTGGCCAAGGAATTGAACTTGGTCATGATCCTGCCGATGTATGAGCAGGAGCAGCCAGGCGTCCTGTACAACACCGCTGCCGTCGTCGATGCCGATGGCACTTTCCTTGGCAAGTATCGAAAGCATCACATCCCACAAGTCGCTGGCTTCCTGGAGAAGTTCTATTTCCGCCCAGGCACTGGCGGCTATCCCGTGTTCGATACGGCAGTCGGCAAGATCGGCGTGTACATCTGTTACGACCGCCACTTCCCCGAGGGATGGCGTGCGCTGGGTCTCAATGGCGCACAGATCGTGTTCAACCCGTCGGCCACCTCTCGGGGACTGTCGCATTACCTCTGGAGCATCGAACAGCCGGCCGCCGCAGTGGCCAACGAGTACTACGTGGGCGCCATCAACCGAGTCGGTATCGAGCCGCTGGGCGACGACGACTTCTACGGACAGTCCTACTTCGTGGACCCCGAGGGCAACTACGTCGGCGACAAGGGTGACTCCTATCAACCCGAACTTCTAGTTCGGGAACTGAACATGGATCTGCTCGCTGAGGTTCGAAATCGGTGGGCCTTCTACCGCGACCGTCGGCCAGATACCTACGGCGACGTCGTCCGCCCGTAAGCGAAGGGACTGACTCATGACCATCCTCATCAAGAACGGAAGCGTGGTTTCGGCCCAAGGCACGATTGTGGCCGATGTCCTCGTCGACGGAGAGCGCATCGCCGCACTCCTCTTGCCTGGCGACACGTCACTGGGAGCAAACCTCGAGGCCGAGGCCGAACGAGTCATCGATGCATCCGGAAAATATGTGATCCCCGGCGGCATTGATGCGCACACCCATATGGAGTTGCCCTTCGGCGGCACCTTCGCTTCAGACACTTTCGAGACCGGAACGCGCGCCGCAGCTTGGGGTGGCACTACCACCATCTTGGACTTTGCCGTCCAAAGACAGGGCGAGCGCGTTCAGGACGGCCTCGCCGCCTGGCACACCAAGGCCGCCGGAAACTGCCATATCGACTACGGATTTCATCAGATCATCGGTGGAGTCGACGACGATTCGCTGAAGGCCATGGATGAATTGGTCGACGACGGGATTACCAGCTTCAAGCTGTTCATGGCCTACCCAGGTGTGTTCTATAGCGACGATGGCCAAATCGTGCGGGCTATGCAATCGGCTGCGCAAAGCGGGTCGATGGTCATGATGCACGCGGAGAACGGCACTGCCATCGACGTTCTCGTCGCGCAGGCGCTGGCGGCAGGAAAGACCGACCCCAAGTACCACTCGCTGACGCGGCCCTGGGAGACCGAGGCGGATGCCACCAACCGAGCCATCATGCTGGCGCGGCTCACCGGCGCACCCCTGTACATCGTCCACATGTCGGCCAAGCAGGCCGTGTCGGTGCTGCAATCCGCCAAGGACGACGCGTGGAACGTGTATGGAGAAACCTGTCCGCAGTATCTGTACCTATCCCTTGAAGACCAGTTGTCGCAGCCAGGATTCGAAGGTGCCAAGTGGGTGTGTTCCCCTCCGCTGCGCTCCAAGGCCGAGGAACACCAGAAAGAGTTGTGGCGGTACCTGCGCACGAACGACCTGTCGATCGTGAGCACTGACCACTGCCCCTTCTGCTTCAAAGAGCAGAAGGAACTCGGACTCGGAGACTTCTCCAAGATCCCCAACGGAATCGGATCAGTAGAGCACCGTATGGACCTGATCTACCAGGGCGTCGTCGATGGGCAGATCAGCCTGGAACGTTGGGTTGAGATCACGTCAACAACTCCCGCACGGATGTTCGGCTTGTATCCGCAGAAGGGAGTCATTGCACCCGGATCCGACGCTGACATCGTCATCTACAACCCTTCGGGTCGAACCGAGATCGGCTTTCACAAGACCCATCACATGAACATGGACCACTCGGCGTGGGAGGGCTTCAACATCGACGGCCATGTCGACACGGTCATCTCCCGCGGACTTGTCATTGTCGATGACAAGCAGTACTTCGGAGTGAAGGGTCGCGGCAAGTACCTCAAGCGAGGGCTCTCGCAATACCTCATCTGACGCAGGTCCCGGTAACACGGAGAGCGGAGTAACCCTCGTGCACACAATCGACCATTGGATCAACGGATCCTTCGTCGCTTCGACTTCGGGACGAATGGGCCCGGTATTCAACCCGGCACTGGGCGTGCAGCAGTCAAGTGTCGGACTCGCCTCAATCGATGAGGTCGACTCTGCCGTTGCGGCCGCGAAGGCCGCCTTCCCAGCATGGCGGTCGACGTCGCTGTCCAAACGCGCAGATGTCATGTTCCGATTCCGCGAGCTCGTTGTGGCTCGGCGCGATGAGATCGCGGAGTTGCTCTCTCTCGAACACGGAAAGGTCCCCAGCGATGCTGCGGGTGAGCTCGCACGAGGCATCGAGAACATCGAATTCGCCTGCGGAATCCCGGCAATGCTGAAAGGCGGCTACTCCGAGGGAGTGTCCGGCGGGGTTGACGTCTACTCGATCAAGCAGCCGCTCGGAGTCGTTGCCGGCATCACGCCGTTCAACTTTCCCGCAATGGTGCCGATGTGGATGTTTGCCATCGCGATCGCATGCGGCAACAGCTTCGTGCTGAAGCCGAGTGAAAAGGATCCCTCGGTCTCCTTGCTCCTCGCTGAGCTGCTGCAGACGTCTGGGCTGCCCAACGGAGTCTTCAACGTCGTCCACGGAGACAAAGTCGCGGTCGATCGCATACTCGAGCATCCCGATATTGAGGCCGTCAGCTTCGTCGGCTCCACGCCCATCGCGAGATACATCTATTCCACCGGGACCGCGAACGGCAAACGGGTGCAGGCCCTCGGCGGCGCAAAGAATCACATGGTGGTTCTGCCGGACGCGGACATCAACATGGCAGCCGACGCCGCCGTCAGCGCTGCCTATGGATCCGCCGGCGAGCGGTGCATGGCGATTTCCGTGGTGGTTGCCGTGGGCGGCGTGGGAGACACGCTCATCGATGCGATCACCGAGCGCCTACCGAAGTTGAAGGTCGGGCCAGGCACCGACCCGACCTCGGAGATGGGGCCGCTGATCACCGGCGAGCACCGAGACAAGGTTGCCTCCTACCTCGCCAGTGCTCCCAGTGAGGGAGCCACCGTTGTTGTTGATGGCCGCGACGCCGACCTGCCGGAGAGCGGCTTCTTTCTCGGCGTCTCGCTCATCGACCATGTCGCACCGGGTATGTCGTCGTACGACGACGAGATCTTCGGCCCGGTCCTGTCAGTTGTTCGGGTCGACACCTACGACGAGGCGGTGGACCTCATCAACAGCCACCAGTACGGCAATGGCGCCGCGATCTTCACGCGCGACGGCGGTGCCGCACACGCGTTCCAATTTGACATCAAAGTCGGGATGGTCGGTATCAACGTGCCGATCCCCGTGCCCGTCGCCTATTACAGCTTCGGCGGCTGGAAGGCCTCGATCTTCGGGGACAGCAATATCTATGGACCCGCAGGAGTGGAGTTCTACACCCGCACGAAAACCATCACCTCACGATGGCCAGATCCCGCAACGTCGACCGTCGACCTTGGCTTTCCCCGCACGCGTTAGCCCAACCGAAAGACTCCCGCGAACGAAAGGTGACTCATGGACATCGGCATCGTTCTACAGTGCACGCCTCCGGCCGCCCGCGTCATAGACCTCGCCAAGCGCGCCGAGGCCTACGGTTTCGGCTACGTCTGGACATTCGACTCCCACATCCTCTGGGAGGAGCCCTACGTCATCTACAGCAAGATCCTCGACGAGACACGCAAGGTCATCGTCGGTCCGATGGTGACCAACCCGGCAACCCGCGACATCACGGTGACGGCATCCGTGATCGCGACGCTCAACGAGATGTACGGCAATCGCACAGTCATCGGCATCGGCCGCGGTGACTCCGCGGTTCGGGTAACCAATGGCAAGCCGGTCTCAGTCGACCACATGCGCCAAGCGGTACTCGATATCAAAAGTCTGGTCAACGGCGATTCGATCGACTACAGAGGCAGCAACCTGCGGCTGCCCTGGGGCAAGTCCAGCCGTGCCGACGTGTGGGTAGCGGCGTACGGACCAAGGATGCTCGCGCTGGCGGGTGAAGTTGGTGATGGTTTCATTCTGCAACTCGCTGATCCGGCGATTGTCGAATGGACGATCAAGGCCGTCCGCGATGCAGCCGCAGCAGCTGGCCGGGATCCTGATTCCATCTACATCTGCGTCGCCGCGCCCGCGTATGTCACCGAGGAGATTGAACACGCCCGCGATCAACTGCGGTGGTTTGGCGGGATGGTCGGCAACCACGTCGCAGACATCGTCGCTCGCTACGGCGATGATTTAGGAGAAGTCCCTCAGGAATTGACCGACTACATCAAGCATCGGCGCGGATACGACTACAACCTGCACGGCCAGGCAGGCAACGAGCATGCCGACTTCGTACCTGATGAGATCGTCGACCGCTTCTGCATCATCGGCCCCCCCGCCGAACACATCCGCCGACTCCAAGAACTTGAAGCCCTTGGTGTCGACCAGTTCGCGCTCTATCTCCAGCACGACGACAAGGACCACACCCTTGCGGCATACGGAGAGAAGATCATTCCGGCCGTACAGGAACACATACGCGCGATTGACTGACCGGGACCGCGTTCAGTCAGTTGAGTCGGGCTACTACTACTCGCTGACGCGAGTCAGCAAGTGATGGTCGGTGTGCGGGAAGGGCTCGGTGAATTCCTTCATCGTCAACCAGGTGGTCTGGTCGTAGCCGAAGGTCCCGTCACCAACGGTGATCGTGACCTCGTATGAAGTGCTACTGGCGTTGGCTGAGAGGTAGTCGTTCTCACCAATGGCGTACTTGAGATCGCCCAAAGCAGCCTTCAATGTGAATACCTTGGCATCTGCGGTGGTGAAGGCTCCAGCCAGCACGACGATTCCGCGGGGCACGACGAAACCCTTCATCACCTCGCCAGTTGCGGCATCCCACAGCCAATAGCCGACCTCTGTGTGGAATGGGTTCTCTTCGTCATCGCGCCACATCGCCGACTTGTAGTCCAGGCCGTAAAGCGACTGTTTGCCATTGTCGACGGGACCGAATGGCTTCATGGAGCACTTCTCGCGGTAGATCGTGTCGAAGACAACTTCCGTGCTGTGCTTGAAAGCGTGGTCTAGGCCACTCTCGCCTTCCCATTCGCCTATGAGCCCGGCCAGTGGTCCCCACTCTTCATTCATAATCGCTCCATTTCGATTGGCGCAAATTGCGTTAACTTGACGAGTACGTGTGTCGGTTATTCATAGCAGCCAGGCCCGCCAACTGCGGCGAGATTGGCCATTAATGTGCTGACATTAGAGGTACTTGATCGCGATCATGCCGCCAATGATCGCGATGATCAAGATTACGATGTACTGATCAACCCACGCATCAAGCAAACGGGTAAGTCGCAGATGCAATCGCTCGTTGAATCCGAAGGTATTGCGGTAGATATTCACGCGAGTCATCGATGCAAAGACCATTGTCGTGGTGACCGTCACCAAGAGACACCATGGGCACAGCGCACCAATGTGGAAATACGCCTCATATAGGAGCCAGTAGGCAAACAGCAGCCCTACGGTGTACATCAACTGTGCGGCATTCATGAACCAGCGGGGGAAGCTCACTCCCGCGATTGACGCAAGGGCGACAGTAATAACTATTGGTTCAGCGATTAATCCAAGATAAGCATTGGGAAAGCCAAGGAGCGAGGCCTGCCAAGACTGGGCCACGATGCTGCAGGAGACATGCGAACTGATGTCGCAGGAGAAGATCGCATCTGGATTGGCCGCCAAGGTTATGGCCTCAACTGACAACACCAACGATGCAAGGAGTGACAGCAAGGACGACACCAGCATCTCGCTGAAGGCCCCGATGTAGCGCTGAGCTCGGGGCAGCGGGGTGAAGGCATAGGCAGTCGACATTGAGCAAGTATCCCTTGGACGTCGAATCGATCGGTGACTACTGAGCTGCGGGCATGTCGAAGCCAATGGTCTGCACGAGCGCCTCCTGCATAATCGACGATATGACTGCTGCGTCACGACCGCTCGCGCAGCCGCATGAAGATCGGCTCTCGCCAGATCATCCGCAGTACAGCGAAATCATTCACCGTCATTCCACCGCAATGGAACATGGGGAGGCCGGTTACCTCGATCCGGCTACCGGGCTGTTTGTCATCACGGCAGCCACGCATCTGCAGCGCGGAATGTGCTGTACCAACGGCTGTCGGCATTGCCCCTATGTCTAGGAGACTCGCCGCTCTTGCAAGTTGCGCCGCACTGTTCACTTTCGCTGCGCTGATTCCGGCATCTGCTGCCCACTCTCCAGTCACAGCCAAGGCGTCCTGGTCCATGGTTGATCTGAGCAAGGACACCAACGGCGACGGCTTCATCGAAGGAGATGGAGGGGTGCCGAAGTCAGGCGCACTCACCATGAATCCATCCCTCGCCATGGTGGGAAGCGGTAATCACATCGCCCAGCCCAATGAGCGATTGATTAATGGATCGCTTTCTTGGTACCTCTCCCCCGAGGGATTTCCGGTGACGTTGAACGCCTGTGGATCGCAGGGCGAATCCTTTACCTGGTCGATCACCAACCTGGCGAGCAGCGAACAGCAAGGGCTTGGCCCCAAGGCCCTCAGCGCCAAAACCTGTAAGACGAGAGTGACCCTTCCCGAAGCGAGCTACCGATTCACCTTGAAAGTAGACGACGGCAAGGCGTCTGCCGTGAGTTCCGTCAACGGCACAGTCAGGAACATCCTGATGCTCGCACTAGGCGACTCCTATGCCTCGGGCGAAGGCAATCCCCGCAACGTGCAGGCCTGGATTCAGCAAGGCGGCCTGTTCACCAGCTTCCGCCCGTATTGGGATGGCGCCGATTGCCACCGCAGCGTCCACAGTGCACCCGCGCAAGCTGCGCTGGCCCTGGAGAAGGCCTCTGCCCAGACCTCAGTCACCTTCGTCGACGTCACGTGCAGCGGAGCCACTGTCTCCCAAGGCGTCCTTGGCCAGCAGACTGGCCAATTACCTTCGCAGTTAGCCCAGGCACGCAGCATCATCGGCAACAGTCCGGTGGATCTGATCACCTTGTCTGTCGGCGGAAACGACGTCGGATTCGGATCAGTCATCAGCTCGTGCCTGGTGAATGCCAACTGCCCACTGGTGCCCGCCTCCTCAGGACTCCTGCGCGCTTTTCCAAGCTTGAACGCTGGCGTGAGTTCGCAGACCGCAAATCTGCCAACTGTCTACGCCTCGATCTCGAACTGCTTCACCGGGCGCAGTTGCGCCAACCCGATCACACTCGCTCCAAACGCAACTGTGCTGCCGACCCTCTATCCCGACATCACCAGAAATGCTGCAGGTGGACCCTGCTCCTATCTCACGATGACGACCCAGGACTTTTCATGGTCACGCGATGCAATCTTGAATCCCACCCCACCCACAGCAGTGAATTACCCGACAACCAACCAAGGAGTGAAGTCGATTCCGCTGCCGGCAGGTTCGCTCAATCAGCAAATCCAAGCTACGTCGAGTCTGGGATGGCACCCCGTCACCGGCACTTGGGCACGCTCCGGTGAGTCAGCCAAAGGCCATGGAATCTGTGCTGGCACGTCATCGTGGGTATTCCCTGCACAGCTCGGAGCGATGTCGAGCGGCTCCTTCCATCCAAACCCGCAAGGGCTCCGCGAGATGGCCGCTGCGATCACTGAGGCAGCAGTGGCCGCCCTCAACTGACTGTTACACTTTCTGCTCCATCACGCACCGCTAGCTCAACTGGCAGAGCAGCTGACTCTTAATCAGCGGGTTGGGGGTTCAAGTCCCTCGCGGTGTACTTTGTGAATTGTTTGGTTTCGCCTGATGCGTGACGTTTTGGCTCCGGCTGTCAGGTGACATGGTTTCGCCTGATGGGTGACGGTGGTTTCGCCTGATCCGTGACACTCCTTCGATGTTGGTGGAGTTGAGTGAAGCGCCCTAGGTTTGATGCCGCCTCCTTTTGAGTCTAGGAGGATGGAGTCATGCCGAAGAAGATTGATCCGAAGGTGAAGGAGCGGTGTGTCCAGCAGATGCTGGATCATGCGTCGGAGTATCCGAACCCGACTG
>JAUSDJ010000020.1 GCA_030650795.1 Actinomycetota bacterium | reverse complement strand
TATGGAGCAGCCGAAGAAGCGAGGGGTGGGACGGCCGCGCGGGAAGCACTATCCGCGCGTGCTCGTGGCGTACGAGACGGAAGCCGGGGCGCGGCTGGTGGCAGAGCTGGCAGAGCGCCGGGGTACGAGTATCGCGAGCCTGCTGCGGCAGCTCGTGCGGGAGGAGGCGGCCCGGTTGGGCGTGAAGTGGCGGGAGGAAGAGCAGCCGTGAGCGAGGAGCCTGACGCCCTGGTGGTTAATTGGACGCAGGTCAACGAGCCGGAGGACCTGGATCCACTCGTTCTCGATCTTCTTCGGATACTCAGGAGAGAGGATGAGGCGAACGCTCGCCTTCGGGTGTGGGCGAGCTGCTGGCATGCGTGTAAATGGGCCATTCCCGCGCTGCGGGAGGAAGAGCAGCCGTGACCCCGGAACGCCTGGCGGAGCTCAAGCGGATGGCCTATGACCGCATGGTCACCAGGTACCACCAGCGCGGCCTACCGACTACGGGGCTGCGGCAGGTGCCGGTAATCGGCTGCGGTGACGAGTTCTCGCGCTGCGGGGAGCTGGGCTGCGAGGCCGTAGCGCTGGAGCTGATCGCAGAAATCGAGCGGCTCCAGGAAGAGAATCGCGCCCTGCACGAGGAATGCCTCGAATATCGTTACGGAGCAGACCTGTGAGCGAAACGGAGCGCCTGAAGAAACGTACGTCTATGCGGCGCTGGGGGGATGATCGCGGACACGTCTGGACCTTAAATCCAAACGGTGAGACGGATTACGAAGAGCCGGTTGACGGGCATGGGGGTCCTCGCTGCACACGCTGCGACTATTGGTTCTGCCAGCACTGCCACGATGGCCCCCAGGAAGATTGCGAGCCGGATGATGAGCCGTGAGTAACGCTGAGGAGACGTTTCCGTGCCCGCGCTGCGGCGGCACGAATGGGCAGATGGTGCGCGCCAGGAGGGACTACGACGACGGCTATGAGCGGTTCGTTGACCTGTCTCGGGCTAAGGTACGGTCGTCGACCCTCTCCACCTACGGCTCCTTCGTGTGCCCGTGTGGGATGCTGTGGGAGGCCGGCGGCGCAGGGTACACCATCGTGGAGAGCTATCCCGCCGATCTGCGATGGCCACTGGGCCGCCTGGTGCGGATGAAAAGCTACCAGCCGTGAGCCATCGTCCCGCCCGGTGCGATATTATCGCTGCATCGACTTCCGCAGGTTGAAAGCAGCTTCCCCGCCTTCCATGATGGCCTTAATGGCCTCTCGAACTGTCGGAACGTCGATTGCGCCCTCTCCTGCAATAATTCCGCGTGACTGGTCTCCGGCTGCTCGGTGGTCACACCAGACAACCAGTTCGGCATCCCCGTTCACGACAAGATTCGCGTTGTGGCTCGAAAAGATGAGTTGGCGCCTCTTCTTCGCTTGCCAAACCTGCTCGACTATCTCTAGCATCACCGGATTATCAAGGTCTTCTTCGGGCTGGTCAATGATTAATGGTGGCCCGGCTTCGTTGAGGAGGGTTCTGAGTAGCGCTGTAGCCTGCTGTCCTGCTGAGGCATTCTGAAACGGAATGTATTCGTTCTCGCGCGCGCGGTACTCGAACACTGGGACGCTCTTGATGGGTGTGAGCGAAAGCGATAGCCACGCCTCTGGCTTGAGGCTGCGGGCGATGCGGTCAAGGTCGCCCGCAGGAATGCCAGCCGCGGCAAGTACGGGGGTTTCCGGTCTTCGCTCAATAGCGTCCCGTTCCGTATCGTATTCCGCAAGCGTTTCCAGTTCGTTTAATACAGCATTCCATTGCACGTTGGTGTCGGGGGCTCCTGCGATCGAGTCACCAAGAGCTTCAAACTTCGAACTCTGTACGCGTGAGCCGATAAGAGCTTGGCGACACCCATTCACGAAATCCGTTGCGTCTGACTGACGCCTCACATGTGCGCGTACTGCGCCTCCCGAGCTTTGCGTCAGGCCTTGGCATTGTGCGTCAAGCAGGTCGTCATGGTCCCTAAGTAGGGTCTCCCATGCCTCACGCTCGACCTGATAGCCTGTTTCCGCTGCCGTAAGACTACGCAGTTCATCACGCACACGCGCCATGTCTCGGACATGTTGGTCTAATTGCTCCTCGATATCCCGGAGCTGCTTCATTTTCTCGCTGTGGGCAGACGAACGCTGCACGGCAGCCTCATACGAGGTCTTGAACGCCGACAGTTTCTCAGACCAGTGGTGCCAAGGGGTAACGGCGGGTGCACCTTCGCGTGCGACCGTGATCAGGTCGGCGCGTCTCACGAGAGCGTCCAGGTTGGTCTTCGCTTCGGACAGAAGATTCAGGTATTCAGCGTGAGCGGCTTCGAGGATAGCCGCCTCAGGCTCGGCCGGTGGAGTATCCGGCTGCGTGAGATAGAACTCGATTGTAGCCGAGAGACCAGCAGCTTCCTTTCTGACCGCGGCCGTCGCAGTTTGCCAGACGCGGAGGGAACGGTCGGCAGCATCGAAGACTTTCCCTTTATCCAGAAGTGCCCGGTCCTCTTCGGATAGGCCGGTTAGCGCTGCCCGGAGTGTGTCTGCCTGGCCGGTTAGAGACTGTTCCTCTAGTTCCCGCTTCTGAAGCGTGTGTGAGAGGCTCCGTTGTCGCCGACGGGTCGCGTGGGACTGGCGGATACGTTCGGCGCGGTCAGATGCCTGCTGCTCGATGCGGTGAAGCTCGTTTCGGATCGGTGCCGTGATGAAGCGCGACAGCTCATCCACACGGACACTGACATCGCTGAGCTGCTTCTGGCTGTAGGCCTGAATGGGCAGAAGCGTGCGCACCTCATCTTCCGTGCAGGGCCGCATAGCGTCACTGCCAATCTTTATCTGAAGCGCCCCATCCTGGCTGTTGCGGCGTACTGCATGAGCGACGCCGTTAACGTCGAACTGCACTTGGACAGTGGCGTTGACCGGCTTAAGCGTTTGTTCGATGAGCCGGCTGCGGCGCGCCTGGTAATTGGGAGTGTCATCGTCCGTAGCACTCGGCGGCTGATCGCACAGAGCCCAACGCAGATATTCAAGGATCGTGGATTTGCCGGTCCCGCGGCCACCGATCAAGGCGCTGTATTGAGGGTTGAGGTCGAGCTCGATGGGGCCGAGAAAGACACTGTTGCTGACGCTGAGACCCGCCACGGCGACTGCGGGGAGCTGCGGTGCCTCTTGCGAAACGCGTGATTCCTGAGCAAGGCATGCCTGACGGAGTGCCTCGGCCGTGGGTAATGCCCACTTTACCCAGGTCGAAACCCGGCCGAGAGCGCGATGGTCTTCGAATCGGTTGTCGGAAGTCTGGAATACTGCGACTCGCTTATTCCCCCACTCCTTGACCTTGCCATCAACGATGTTACGGTTGCCTTGCCCCAGCTTGGTGATGTCCCCATCGACATACCCGCCGACGCACGGCATCTCGCAGTACTTCGCCGCCTGGCCCTTCCGTAGGAGAGAGAACTGGCCACACTCGCCGACATGAGGAAATATAATGTAGCGGTCCTTGAGATACGTGTGTTTGTCCAGCTCCTCCTTGAGCTGCCTTAATGACTGAATATGGGTGAGGCGCTGGGTGGTTGAGGTTTTTGCAGCCGTAACAACACTGGGCGTGAGCGCGAGAGCCGTCATGGCAAGAGCGAACATGTCGGCAGGAAAATCGGCATCAAAGATGAGAAGCGCCTGGCATGGGACGCTGAGGGTCAGTTCCATGCCAGGGAATACTGCAAGTCGTTGTTCGTTGGCCAGGGGGTTCCCGTGCGGGTCCGTTTCCTCGGCTGCGGCGGTTCGGACATATTCAACAAACGCCATATCGTGATGATCCGTAATGGCGATACCCTGAAGTCCACGCTCCCGGCAAGCCCGCACGAGCAGCCCGGCGTAAGCACCGCGTTCAGCGTCGGTGATGCGGTCGATGCCAGTCCAGTTGCTGTCACGAGGCGTGTGGACCTGCAGGTCACAGCGATAGAAATGTGCGCCTTTGTCGGGGCCGTAGGGTTTGGCGTTGGTGGGCATCAAGTTTGTCGGGGATGTAGTTCGGGGGTGTGTCGAACCTTTAGCGCCGTGAGGCATTCGTGCGTAACGGAGTCTGGTGGGCTGATCAGGCGCGCCGAGGAGGACCTCATATTGCTCCACAACAAGAAGTAGAATATCGCATTGGAGGCGGTTGCGAGCCAGCCCGAGCGCCTTCCTTTGATAGCTGGGGGCAAGCAGCGGAGGGGTCCGCGCTGTAAAGGGTCCGTAGGACAGCGCTTGCCCTTTACAGCGCGGACCCCGGAGCGCACCATCATCGGCAAAGGGAGGCGCGGGTAGGCGCCCGGATGGCGCAGGCGCGGGCTGCGGATTACCGGCACGCCCCGGGCGGCGCACACGGCCAGGAGGCTCTCCAGGGTGGCGGGGGAGGGCAGGGCGTGCTCCTGCCGGAGGCGGGCAGCGTAGTAGGCGGGGGACATGGCGGGCAGATTCGGGCTGTGCGATAATCTACGGTAGGAGGACCCTGACTTGTTTGAATCCATGACTGCAGGCGCGCCCGCGCGCGCCGCCGCGCCGACGCACATTCGCCCCGCCCGGAACCGCTTCTCGGTGCTCGGTCTGTATCCCGGCTGGCTGCGGGGACGCCCGACTGATGAAGAACTCGTACCGGACGCCCCGGAGCGCATCCGGGAGGCCAGCGAGTTCGGTCGCACCTTCGACCCTGAAGCGGGCGCTGATCTCTGGTTCACGGACTACGCCGTCAAAGCGTGCGAGGAAGCGATCCGTAATGCGGAGTACGCCGACACCAAAGCGGAGAAGCTGATCGGGTTCATCGGGGCTCTCACCGCCATCGTGGTGGCGATCCTGTCGAAAGACGCGGGGGTTGTGGACTGGCGCCTGCCGCTGCTCGCCACCCCGGCGGTGGCGTGTGCCCTGGCGTCGGTACGGATGGCGCTGCTGGCCCACGCGCCCGCGTCGCAATACGACCTGCCGGACATCGAGAACGCGGTGAAGTACATCCCCTTCTTCCGGGAGCGTGCCCGCAGCGCGTTTATCGGGAAGCTGCACTGGACGCGCGAATGTCAGCGGATCACGTGCGAAGCGAAGGCCGCGCTGCTGTCCCAGGCATATCGCTGGGGCTGGTTGGCGCTGCTGCTGCTGGTGCTGCCGCTAGTCCTGGCGTCGCTGCCGCCGGCGGGCGCGCCCCGATAACGACCAGCACGCACCATCAGCGTTTTTCGGGACGGTCCAGGCGCAGGGCATCACCGGGGGGGCGGGACTTCTCGGTGATCCGCGGCGGGTCCACGCGCGGATCAGGCGGAACTGCCGCGGGCGCCGGGCTGGGTGCCGGCGTCCGTGGCGCATCCTGTGGCGGCTTCGGGTCAGCCATCAACATCCCTCCCGGGCGCACGCGCCCTCTCTAGCTACCTCCCGGCGCGCCGCCGCTTCTCGGAGAGGAACGCGCGGGCGACCCGGTTCAGCACTTCGCGATCGTGCGGGCTGAGATTCTCGGCGCCGTGGAAGCCGCTCACGTCCACCTCATCGAACTCCGGCTCGTACGTCAGCTCCTCGGCGTGCGTCACCACCGTCCGCACCGAGTCCGTGAGACTCGGCTCGATGCGCGGGTAGCCGGCCAGCTCCAGCCACTCGTTCACGTCGAGCCCGAAGCCTTGTGCGAACTGAATGACGGTCGGCATCGACGGCACATAACCGGACGCCATGCGGCTCACGGTCACGTGGTCTAGGCGGGTGCGGCGCTCCTGCGCCCGATAGCCGAGGCCGTGCTTCTCCAGAACGAGCCTCACCGCGCTCCCG
>JAUSDJ010000019.1 GCA_030650795.1 Actinomycetota bacterium | reverse complement strand
CAATGTCATTCCCGCGAAGTTTCCCATGCCGCTGTGCGGCGCCACCGGGGATGAAAATGGCTGGCCGTGGTGGTAAACTCGTCCTTGGACGGCTGACAGAGAGAGCGGGCCCGCCTGGTGCTACGAGCCCGACGCGAAGTTTGCTCTGGGTGTCCCGAGGCACCACCGATTGTCGCTCCCTTAGGGGAAGCACGCATACTAGATTCTTATAGAGATGGACACCCCGCTTGGCCGTTACGAAGCGAGGGAGGCTAAGCCGATGCAGGTAGTACATCCCCGTTGTTGTGGGCTGGATGTCCACAAGAAGATCATTTTGGCCTGTCTGATGATCCTGACCGCTGATGGCAGGCTGACCAAGGAGATCCGGCGCTTCGGTACGATGACAGCCGATCTCCTGACTCTCTCGGACTGGCTCCTGGCAGCGGGGTGCACCCATGTAGCCATGGAGAGCACCGGCTCTTTCTGGAAGCCTGTCTGGAATATCCTGGAGGATAAGTTCGAGATGCTCCTGGTCAATGCCCAGCACATCAAGGCCGTGCCCGGACGCAAGACGGATGTCAAGGACTGCGAATGGATTACAGAGTTGCTCAGGCATGGACTCTTGCGGGGCAGCTTTATACCGGACCGGGAGCAGCGGGAGTTGCGGGAGTTGACCCGTTACCGCACAACGCTGCTGGGGGAGCGAGCCGCAGAGGTCAACCGGGTACAGAAGATCCTGGAGGGGGCCAACATCAAGCTGTCCTCGGTGGCATCGGACGTGATGGGGAAATCGGGGCGCGAGATCCTTGCGGCCTTGGTAGCTGGCTCGACGGATGCAGAGGCCATGGCGGAGCTGGCTCGCGGGAAGCTGCGCAGTAAGCTGCCAGAACTGAGGCAGGCCCTGACAGGACAGATGGGTGCTCACCAACAGTTCATACTGGCCGAGCAACTGGCGCACATCGATGACCTGGACGAGACTATCGCTCACCTGGATGCAGAGATAGAGCACAGGCTGAGCCCTTTTGAGGGGCTGATCGCCCGGCTGGACGTCATCCCCGGAGTGGGCAGGCGGACGGCCCAGGTGATCGTGGCTGAGGTGGGAACGGATCTTAGTCGCTTCCCCACAGCAGGACACCTGGCCTCCTGGGCGGGGATGTGTCCGGGCAACAACGAGAGCGCTGGGAAACGTAAAACTGGGACGACCCGCAAGGGAAACACTGCCTTGCGGGTGGCCCTTATTGAGGCTGCCCATGGCGCAAGCCACAAGAAGAATTCCTACCCCCAAGCCCAATTCCGCCGGCTGGCAGCCCGCCGAGGCAAAAAGAAGGCGGCTGTAGCAGTGGGCCATACCATTCTGGTCATCGTTTACCATCTAATAACCAACAAGGATAGCTTCTACCAAGACCTCGGCGCCCACTACTTCGATGACCGAGACCGCCAGAATATCGAGCGTCGCCTGGTCCGTCGCCTAGAAGCATTGGGGTACGCCGTTTCCCTGCAACCGGCCGCAGCTTAGCGGTCCCAGGAGGTCGTTATTTTCATACTAGGCGGGAATCCAGAGGGGCAGGAGCGGGGCCTGCGTTGGTAAGACCAACTTTGGCATGGAGCTTGGGAATCCCGGGTGGGAAGCCCTCTACCATCTGATAGGATAGATGCCTCCTGACAGGTTTCCAGTACGGACGCCTG
>JAUSDJ010000018.1 GCA_030650795.1 Actinomycetota bacterium | reverse complement strand
GCAGCCCTGCACCGACTGCGGCGCCCCAGTCGCCCCGGCGGAAGCCGCCCTCGGCGAGCGGGCCATCGGAGCCGTCCACTGCGCCGGCTGCCGCGAGGTGCTGGTGGAGGCCGAAGCGCTCCCCCGCGGCCCCGGCTGGCGCGACGTGACCACCAGCCCCGCCGTGGACGAAGCCGCCGCCGCCCGCCACGCGGAGACCCGCCGCATGATGGCGCGGGATTTCCCCGAGGACTGATCGCACGCTGCTGAACCGTCAAGTGACGCTTGACGGTTCAGCCTCACCCATCACGAGGAGAACCGATGATGATGACCCGAGGTGAGTATCAGCAGCCCTGCCGGGTACGGGGCTGCGACACGGAGCCGGTGTGCTCCTGCTGTGAGGAGTGCGAGACGCACTGCTCCTGCCTGCCGTTCGAGGAGCAGGAGGCGGCGGAGAGAGAGGCGCGTGAGAGCGCCTCCCTGCGGAGTTTCGCGCGCCGGTTGGTGCTGCAGTTCGTGCCGATCACCCGTCGCGACGGATTTCTGACATTCCAGCGGCTTCGCGGCGGCGCCGGTACCCTGGACGCAGAGAGCGTGGAGCGCGCCGCCTACAGCGCCGATCCCGCCGGGCCGGTGACCTCCTGCGATTACGTGGGCCTGTGGATACAGGAGGCGCTGATCGCGGTAGCCGCCGGTCCGGAAAATGAGGCGCTGATGATGGGAGAGACGACCGGGGATTTCCCGCCGCTTCCCGATTGGGAGCGGTGGCTGCAGGAGGGGGACTGCGAGCGCACCAGACGCTTCGGCGACTGGCGCTATCTCGCCCCGCGCGGAGAATGGGGCACGATGGAGACGTTCGCGGCCATCGTCCGTGACAGCCTGCTGGAGCACCGCTGGATGGTACACCAGGCGGTAATCGCCTGGTGTCGGCGAGAGTGCGGCGGCGCCGCCGCCTGACACTCACCACGCCGGCCGGGGTTCGCTCCGGCCGGCATCACCACGAGGAGACCGACTGATGACGAAGAGCATTACCCACGCGCGGCACGGGGACTGGCTGCGGATACCCGACGCCGGCACCGCCCCGGTGCGGGTCGTAGCAACCTACCCCGCGGGGGTGGTGGTAGCCCTGGCGGAGGGCGAGCAGCGGTTCGAGTACGCGGACCTGGCGCGGGATGGCGCCGAGTACGCGACCAGCCCCACGGATACCCTGCTCGCCGCCGCGGCGGAGGATGCGGCGGATGCGGCGTGGGATGCGGAGGATGCGGCGTGGGAGGCGGCGGAGGCGGCGTGGGATGCGGCATGGGAGGCGGTGCGAGAGGCGCGGGAGGCGGTGCGAGAGGCGCGGGAGGCGGAGATATGGGAGGCGTGGTTGGCGCAGGAGGAAGCGTCGGCGGGGGAAGCGTCGGCGGATGCGGAGGCGCGGAAAGTGCTGATGGCGGCGGAGGCGGCGGAGGAGGTAAAGGCGCGGAAGGCGGCGGAGGCGGCTTGGATCGCGGCGGGAGAACCCCTCTGATGCTCACCACCACCGCCGCCGCCGCCGCCCTCGGCCTCTCCCGCAGCCAGGTCAACCGCCTGTGCTGGCAGGGCGAGCTGCGGGCCTGGCGCCACGGACGCGCCTGGGTGATCCCCGAGGGGGCGCTCGCCGAGTACCGCGTGCGCTGCATACGGCTCGCCGAGGAGCGGCGCGGGCTGGTGGGGCGGCCGCGGCGAGCAGCCCGACCCGCGCCGGCTGCTGGAGGAGAGCCAGTGATGACACGAGAGGCGGCGCGGGCGGAGTACAAAGCGGCGCTGGAGGCGTGTGGGGTTGCGTGGGGGGCGTGGCGGGAGGCGTGCAAAGGGGGGCGGGGGGGCGAAGAAGCGGCGCTGGCGGAGTACGAAGCGACGAAGAAGGCGTGTGTGGTTGCGTGGGAGGCGGCGGAGGCGGCGTGGTCGGCGGCGGATGGAGAGTAGGATGCACCTCACCGCCATCTACAAGCTCCGCGCCGACAGCCATGACCGCGCGCTGCTGGCGACCGCCCTCGCCCGCTGGCGGGACGGCTACGCGCAGGCGATGGCCCAGATGCCGCCGGACGTGCTCCTGCCCCTCGTACGGCAGTGGACGGGCAAGGACGGCAAAGAGCGTTGGGGCGTGGACGCGCCCCAGCTCGACACGCTGGCAAAAGCCGCCTGCCGGGAAGCGCAGCTCCACCTGCACAGCAGCGCGCGCGGCTCCCTGATTGTCGCGGTGAAGGAGGTCTGCGCCTCCTATCTCGCCCTCTACGCCGAGTGGCTCCAGTCCGGCCGGAAAGGCCCGAAGCCGCAGCCGCCGACTATGGCACCGGGATCGATCCGCATGGCAAGCGCGCGCTGGGAGGCAGCGCTGGACGCCAGTGAGGGCGTATCCACGCTCGCGGAAGAGACCGCCTGGCGGGCGGAAGTTACCCGTGCGGCCCGGCAGAAGCTCCTGCCGATGTACTTCGGCTCGATGCAGGCGGGTATCAACGGCGGCGGGTTCGCCGGGCTCATTCGCCGGGCGGATGGCAAGCTGTTCGCCATGCTTCAGCTTTGGCCGCAGGGTGACGCACACGGGGAGCCCTTGCGCCGCGCCGAGAACCGCCAGGACCGCGGCACGCTCCGCAACCTCCGCGCTGCGGACAAGGGCGAGACCTTCCGGCCCACCGAGCGCAGCCGGTGCGCCATCATGTGCCCGCTGGAATACGGGCACGGGCACGAGAGCCTCTTCCACCGCCGCGCCGTGCCGCAGTCCTGCGACCTCGTGGCGCGCGACGGCGAGTACTACCTGCACGTGGCATTCAGGTTCCCCGACCACGCGCCCCGCGAGGAGCTTGGCACCGTGCTCGCCCTGCGCCGGGGGATCGCCAACCTCGCCTCCGCCCTCGTGGTCGGCGAGGACGGCCGGGTACTCCACCGGCAGCAGTTCGCCGGGAAAGCGCTGGTCCAACTCGTCACCGAGATGGGGCGCGTGCGGGCGCTCCGTCAGCAGAAAGGGCAGCCCACGCGCGGAGACCGGCGCGTGTCCCGTGTGGCGGAACACCACCTGTACAGCCTCGGGCACCAGGTGATCGACCTCGCTTGTCAGTGGGGGGCGCGGGAAATCGTGCTCCTGGCAGATCCGCAGGCCCGCAGCCCGCAGCGGTTCCTCGCCTACAAACACTGGAGCCAGCTCCACGAGATACTGCTCCAGCTCTGCGCGGAAGCCGGGCTGCCGGAGCCGCAGGAGCGGAAGATATACGGCAAATGGCACACCTGCCTGCGCTGCGGCTGGGCGCCTGGCGACCCCGTGCGCGTGGAGAACCCGCAGGCGGACCAGTGTGGCGGCTGCGGGCAGGCCCGCGACCCCGAGTGGCACCTGCCGCACCTGCTGGCCGTGGATACCCTGCGCTTCCGCGCCCGGAACGGCAAAAAAGACGTAGGAAAAGCGCCGCCACTCGGCGAATATGTTCGTACGCTGCGACCCACCGGCTAAACGGCGGGCGCCGTCCACCTTGACAACTCCAGGAAGTATCCGGCCCTGCCCCTGGTCACCAGGGGATTGTAGCCCTGGGGCCGGAGCCGCTCTTCGGAGCGGTAAGGCCGCTGTGCCTGGCGCGTATGAGTACCCTCGCGGTGCCTTAGGCCGGTGTGGCGGCGAACCCCTAATCCGACTAACCGCGCCTGTTGGCGGGCAGCCATACCCGATCATGCCTGCAGGCGCGCTATGGACCACGATCTGTCGGGCACGCGTGGGAAATATAGGCAAACTCGCGTTTGATCTTCGGCCTACGCGGGCGGGGACGGGGCAAGCTCCCGGGGCTCTTCGTCCTACGCGGGCGGGGACGGGGCGAGCTTCAACCCGGACCTTCGGCCTACGCGGGCGGGGACGGGGCCGGGGGCGGGCTGATCGTCGCGCCCGGCTCGTACCTTCAGCCTACGCGGGCGGGGGCGGGGCAGCTCGCGCGCTTTCTCCAGCGCGCCCTCGGCTCTTCATCCTACGCGGGCGGGGGCGGGGCGGATTGCGACAACTTGGCCGGCCTGGGGCTCGCCTTCGTCCTACGCGGGCGGGGACGGGGCGAGCCGCGGAAGGCAACCTTCAGCCCACGTTCGCGGGGACGGGGCGTGCGGACCATCGGTGCCCTACTCGTGTCTGCAATTGCAGACACCGCCCCGTACACGCAAACAGCCCCCGGTCCGCGAAGGGCCGGGGGCTGTGTTGTCTCTGACAGCAGTCAATCCGTTTCGAATCTGTAGGTCGA